>JBEKTV010000001.1:0-20852 GCA_049515675.1 Gammaproteobacteria bacterium
TAAATTAAACAGTGAATAAAATGTAGCGACTTCATACACCGCGCTTTTAGGCATTTGTAAATAATCGGCAACTGCATTCATCATGGCTTCACTTAACCAGCCTTGTTCTTTTTGCACGATAGTGAGTGCTGCGATAGTGGCCGATTTTTTTTGATCAGCTGGAAATTTATCAACCCAATGATCTATGGATTGTTTCATGTCATTATTTAAGATAAATGTAGTATCCATTATCTGTCTATTTCCCCAAATACAATATCTTGTGTACCAATAATAGCAACCACGTCTGCGAGCATATGGCCTCTTGCCATTTCATCCATCGCTGATAAATGGGCAAAACCTGCAGCGCGAATTTTTAAGCGATACGGTTTGTTTGCACCATCTGAAACTAAATAAATACCAAATTCACCTTTAGGATGCTCAACTGCGGCGTAGGCTTCGCCTTCGGGAACGCAGTAACCTTCAGTAAATAATTTAAAATGATGAATCAGCGATTCCATATTTTCTTTCATGTCCACACGGTTGGGCGGCACGACTTTATGATCATCTAATATCACAGGTCCTGGATTTGCTTTTAACCATTGTACACATTGACGAATAATATGATTGGATTGCCGCATTTCTTCAACGCGCACTAAATAACGATCATAACTATCCCCTTCTTTTCCGATAGGAATAGCAAAATCTAATTTATCGTAAACAGCATAAGGTTGTTTTTTACGTAAATCCCAGGCTAATCCTGAACCGCGTAACATGGGGCCGGTGAATCCTAATTGTAATGCGCGCTCTAAAGTGACCACACCAATACCGACGGTACGTTGTTTCCAAATACGATTATCGGTGAGTAGCGTTTCGTAATCATCCACACATTTTGGAAAACGTTCGGTAAAATCCCAAATAAAATCCAGTAGCGATCCTTGACGATTGGCATTACGTCTTGCTAAATCTTTTTTCGAAAATTGTGCGGCTGCGTATTTTGGCATTTCATCCGGTAAATCACGATACACGCCGCCTGGACGATAATAATTGGCATGCATACGCGCACCACTTGCGGCTTCATAACAATCGAGTAAATCTTCTCTCTCACGGAATGTGTATAACAATACACTCATGGCGCCGATATCAATTGCGTGTGCGCCTAGCCATAATAAATGATTTAAAATTCTGGTGATTTCATCAAACATCACGCGAATATATTGCGCACGAATCGGGGCTTCGATATTTAATAATTTTTCTATGGCGCGCACATAAGCATGTTCATTACACATCATAGATACGTAATCGAGTCTATCCATGTAACCAATACTTTGACTAAAGGGCTTGGTTTCAGCCAATTTTTCGGTGGCGCGATGTAATAAACCCACATGTGGGTCAGCGCGTACAATTGTTTCACCATCCATTTCTAAAACCAAGCGCAATACACCGTGCGCCGCTGGATGTTGCGGGCCGAAGTTCATGGTGTAGTTACGAATTTGTGGCATTATTGTTTAATCCTGTTCTTGATAACGATTATCATCACGAATCACTTTGGGTACTAAAATACGTGGTTCGATACTGACAGGTTGATATATTACCCGTTTTTGTTCAGGATCGTAACGCACTTCTACATGACCACTTAATGGAAAATCTTTGCGGAAAGGATGACCGATAAAACCATAGTCGGTTAAAATTCTACGTAAATCAGGATGACCATCAAATAAAATTCCGAATAAATCGAAAGCTTCACGCTCATACCATTGTGCAGATGCCCAAATGGCAATGACTGACGGAATAATTAAATTGGCTTCGGGTAACAACACGCGAAGGCGCACACGCCAATTATTGCTCACTGATAATAAATGATAAATCACGGCAAAACGGGGTTTTTTCCATGTGGATTTTGCGTGAACAGTTTCAACACCGCGGCTAAAACCTGTGAGTGTTGCTTCATCGGTTTCCCAATCATCGCATCCATAGGTTAAATAATCTATGCCGCATAAATCTATGAGTTGCTCAAAGCCAAATTGTTTATCATCGCGTAATATGCGACAAATTGTGGGTAATTCTTTCGGCGTAATTTCTAGGGTGATTTCATTATTGGCAATAGTGATGGTTTCAAATTTTTCTTTTAATCGCTCGTTTAAGCGCTCTTGTAAAATTTGAATAGACATTAATGAAACTCCTAACGTGCTATGGTGTCGTTTTGCTTAATTTTCTTTTGCAATTGCATTACGCCATAGACTAATGCTTCTGCGGTCGGTGGACAGCCAGGAACATAAATATCAACTGGAATAATACGGTCACAACCACGCACAACTGAATATGAATAATGATAATAACCACCGCCGTTTGCGCATGATCCCATTGAGATAACCCATTTAGGTTCTGCCATTTGGTCGTACACTTTACGAATTGCAGGGGCCATTTTATTACATAAAGTACCAGCGACAATTAACACATCTGATTGTCTTGGACTTGGGCGAAAAATCATACCGAATCTATCTAAATCATAACGTGAAGTGGCTGCTTGCATCATTTCAACGGCGCAGCATGCTAAACCAAAAGAGACTGGCCACAAAGAACCTGTTCTTGCCCAATTGATTAAACTATCAAGTGATGTGGTGACAAAACCTTGTTTGAATATGCCTTCTATTCCCACTCAAGTGCCCCTTTTTTCCATTCATAAATAAAGCCTATGACCAGCAAACCTAAGAACATCATCATACCCCAAAATGCAGTCCAACCCATACTATCAAAGACTATGGCCCAAGGAAATAAGAATGCAATTTCCAAGTCAACTATGATAAATAAAATGGCAACTAGATAAAAGCGAACATCAAATGGCATGCGCGCATCTTCGAAGGCTTCAAAGCCGCATTCGTAGGGAGAATTTTTGGCAACGCTTGGGCGATTGGGGCCGAGGATGAAACCCAATGCAAGCGGAACTACACCAAAGAGTAATCCTAAAAGGATGAATAATAAAATCGGTAAGTAATTTTCGATCATGATTCCCTCATAATTCACGTCATTGCGAGGGAAGCTGCGCAATCCAGATTATATTCTATTAATAAACATAAAACCTGGATTGCGCAGCTTCCCTCGCAATGACGAAGCATTCATTTTGCCGAAGGCGGGACTCGAACCCGCACAGCCTAAGCCACCACCCCCTCAAGATGGCGTGTCTACCAATTCCACCACTTCGGCTTTGATAAACTTTAAGGTATTTGCGGTTTTTCAGTTCCCTGATTAATATTTTCCGCAGGCGCTGATTCTGGCACCGTCATTAACACTGTATCAGGTTCAGAAATTGCAGCGGGAATTAATGCTTCATTCATAGATCTTGATTTTTGTGAAGCTAAATAGCCCAAACTTAAACTGGTCACAAAAAATAATGTTGCGATAATTCCGGTACTGCGAGAGAGAATATTACTTGCACCGGGTGTGCTTAATAAAGTTTCAGCGCCACTGCCAAATGCTGTGCCCATGCCGCCGCCTTTGCCCTGTTGTAATAATACAAGACCAATTAATAAAGCCGCTAGAATCACATGAACAACTAATACACCTTCATACATAATGCCTCACTTATTCATTTCATTTGCTATTTGAATCATTTGTAAAAACATATCTGGTTTTAAACCTGCGCCACCGATTAAAGCGCCATCAATATGGGGTTGTAATAAAAACTCGCGAATATTTTCAGCATTCGCACTACCACCATATAAAATCCGAGTATTTGGCAAACTCGCTTTGCGAATCCATTCATGCACTTGATTGGCATCCCCAGGATTTGCAGCAACCCCAGTACCAATCGCCCAAATGGGCTCATACGCAATCACTAAGTTTTCAAGCTGCGTCGCAGTTAAACTATCCACTACAGCGCGAACTTGCGATAATACTATCGCTTGCGTTTCACCATTTTGCTTTTGCTGCGCATTCTCGCCTACACATAATATAGGCACTAATCCGGCATCAAGCGCACGCTGGCATTTATGGGCTATTAGCCTGTCGGTTTCACCACAATATTGCCTGCGTTCCGAATGGCCAATAATAACATATTCACAAGCCAATTGGCTAAGCATCTTTGCACTAATTTGCCCAGTATAAGCGCCATTATCTTGGTCACTGACATCTTGGGCGCCATAAGCTATTTGACTATCTTTAAATAATTCTTGGGTCTTGGGTAAAAACACAAATGGCGGACAAATAGCGATGTCTACAGAAGCGTAAGCTTTCGCAACTAACGCTTGATGCATTTGCGACAATAAATCTAAACTGCCATTCATTTTCCAATTAGCAACGAGTAATGATTTACGCACTTATTAATTCCTCACAAAAGAAAAAAGGGGCACTGGCGCGCCCCTTAATATACCACAAAGTTTCTACAGACTTAAAACACGCCTTTGAGATTAATATATGGGCCCATGAATGAAGCCGCTACTAAATCAGCATCAAATGTAGCAGAGGATTGCTGATTTTCTGAGGTAGAAATTTGATTAATGGCTTCATCGTAGTAATCAACTAAATAACCCACTTCTAAACCAAGCGTGCTTTCTTCATCATCAAAGAAATATACATAATCAACACCAACAGTAGCACGTAAATTCAATACGGAATGACTGTCAGTATTATCATCAATATAATAATTGTTTTCCATTAAAATATTATTACTAAAAGAACTATAACTATTCAGCTGGCCAAAAAAATAAGCTATTGAACCACCAATCACAAACCCAAATCCTTCTAAACTTTCATCAAATCCATAGCGCGTATCAATACCTAAACGTGGACCCCAACCTTCATATTCACTCTCAGCACTTTGGTGCGCCATCACTTCAGATATCTCGCTATTTTTAAAATAGGTATTATTTTTGTGTTTAAGCGCTATGTATGCAAGACCTGCTTGAAAACGCATTTGCATCATTTCGCCAATATCTAAAAATTGACTGATCATTAAATCTGCACTTTCAAACTCATCTTTTAACTCATTAAAAGCCTCATTAGATACAACTGCAAAACCTGGAGGGGAAACACCGTTATTATCCGCAGCGGTATTATTACTGGTTGCATCAAAGCCACGATACAGCAGCTCAACACCATTTGCTGTGTCTTCGAATACATAACCTAATGACGCTTCAACTCCCCAATCATATTGCGTAGAAGGATAATAATAAGTGGGTGACACTGTCTGTGCACTTGCTTTAGCAGCGGAAGTAATGGGAGTTTCAATAATGGATACCGCATAAGGTTCTGTATCTGTTCCAGGACCTGCATAAAAAGTACCTATTGAAAAAGTTACACCGCCTTCTAATTGAGGCGCGGTTGCAAGTTGCTGCGCAAATGCTGTTGTTGTCAGCGCAGAAGATATGCAAGATAACATGAATAATCGTTTATAAATTCTTTTCATGACAGACTCCTTCGAAAACTAATAATCTTAAAATACGCCTTTGATACTGACATATGGACCCATAAATGAAGATGATACCGTATCAGTATCAAAAGAACTTCCGGCTGGGTCCTGAACATATTGTTGGTCCACAAAAATTTGATTTACCGCTTCATTGTAATAATCGGCTAAATAACCGAGCTCAATACCTAAGGTGCTCTCTTCATCTTCAAAGAAATAAACATAATCAATACCAATATTACCACGCAAATTAAGTACCGCATGATTATCGGTGTTATCTTGAACATCATATTCTTCTGTAAGAGAACTATTACTATTTAATTCCCCAAAGAAATAAGCAACCGAGCCACCCACCACTATACCTAAACCTTCTATGTCGTCACCAAAATCATAACGCGCATCTATGCCTATACGTGGACCCCAGCCTTGATATTCACTATGTGATTTTTGTTCAATAGGTCCACCAGTTAAATTTTCGCCGCCAGAAAAAGTGGTATTGTTATCTTGCTTGATGTCAGTATATGCAAGACCTGCTTGAAACCGCATTTGCATGGCCTGCCCAATATCTATAAATTGACTGATCATTAAATCAGCGGTATTGAATTCATTTTTAAGTTGATTAGCGGCCTCATCTGCTTCAAATCCGTTAAATCCAGGCACATCAATACTACTATTTTTTACAGTAGTATTATCTTTGTTAGCATTTAAGCCACGGTAACTGAGTTCAATACCATTGGCTGTGTTTTCAAATACATAACCAAGAGATGCCTCAAATCCAAAATGGTAATCAGTTTCAAGATTTAAATATTCATTTGTCGGTATGCGATCATTTTGCTCACTACTTTTTGGTAAATAAGCATAAGGCTGATTACTCACATTAGGGGCCGCATAAAAAGTACCTACAGTAAAAGTAACCCCACCTTCTAATTGTGGAACTGTTGCAAGTTGCTGCGCGTACGCAGTTATTGGCAATACAGAAGCTGCGCAAGAAAATACGAGTAATTGTTGATAAATCCTTTTCATAAAATACTCCTAAATTAAGAGACAAACATTCAGAATACGCCTTTGATATTGACATACGGGCCCATAAACGAAGCAGCAATTAAATCAGCATCGAAATCGCCGCGAGTTTCGGTAGCTGATGAAGTTGAAATTTGATTAATCGCTTCTTGATAATATTCGGCCAAGTAACCTAACTCTATACCAAATGCATGAATCTCTTCATCATCAAAGAAAAATACATAATCAATACCTACATTACCGCGTAAATTAAGCACAGCATGATTATTAGTATTCTGTTGTACATCTGTCAGAAGTTCGATAACATCATCACCATCAGCTAAATCCAGATCTTCAACCGTAGTATGACTATTAAGTTCACCAAAGAAATAAGCAACCGAGCCACCCGCAATCACACCAAAACCTTCGAGATATTCATCAAAATCATAGCGCGCATCTATGCCTATACGCGGACCCCAGCCCTCGTATTGACTATATGATTGCTCCAGTGTCGAGCGCACACCTTCATAACCCACATCTGTTATTTCTGTAGAACCGTTTTGCTTTACTTTCGTATAAGCAAGACCCCCTACAAATCGCATTTGCACGGCATAACCTATATCTAAAAACTGGCTGATCAATAAATCGGCATTATCAAATTGGGTTGTTAATTGATTAATTGCCTCATCACCATTACGTAGAGATGGCCAACCAGGAAAATCAATGAAGGTGGTTTCTGGATCAACAAGTAAAGTATCATCGCTAGTTGAATTTAATCCGCGATAACTGAGCTCAATCCCATTTGCGGTTTCATCAAAAACATAACCAATTGCCGCTTCAAATCCCCAATCATATTGCGTGCTAGGATAATAATATTGAGTAGTGCCATCGGTATTATTGGCTTCTGCATAAGCTTTAGTATCAGATCCTGGCGCCGCATAAAAAGTACCGATAGAAAACGTAAACCCACCTTCAAATTCAGGCGCATAAGCATTTAAGTTTGCAAAAACACATGGTGATAATATTGTTAATGATGTAAAAGAAAACACTAACAGTGATTTAGAAATCCTTTTCATAAGTTACTCCACAAATAAGGAAGGGAAATATCTTAGTGACTATAGATCTTTAAATATTATTGTTCAAGTACAGTGGCAAGTTCTTGTGCAATGGCTTGCACTTGATGTGCATCAACACCTTCAACCATGACGCGCACTAGCGGTTCCGTGCCAGAGCAGCGCAATAATACGCGGCCATTTTGGTGTAGTTTATTTTCAGCTGTTTTAATAGCTTGTTGAATATGCGGTTGTTGTAACAGATTGGCTTTATTTTGTACACGAACATTAATTAATGTTTGGGGGAAAAACAGCATGTCTTTTTGTAAGTCATGCAAAGATCTTTTTTGCTGCATCATCACTTGTAATACTTGTAGTGCCGCGATAATACCATCGCCAGTTGAGGTTTTATCAAGACAAATCATATGACCTGAAGGCTCACCGCCTAGGATCCAATTATTTTGTTTTAATAATTCTAAAACATAACGATCGCCTACATTAGCGCGGGCAAAGGCAATGTTTAATTTTTCTAGGCTGCGCTCTAGGCCTAAATTACTCATAAGTGTGCCAACTACACCTTTAATATTTTTTTTATACTTTGCCAGAATAAATAAAATTCTATCGCCGTCAACCAGCTGACCTTCATGGTCGACCATAATAACTCTATCGCCATCACCATCAAAGGCGATACCGACATCTGCTTGTTCTTGCACCACACGGGCTTGTAAATTTTTTGGTGAGGTTGAGCCACAATTAACATTGATATTAAAGCCATCGGGGATATTTGCAGTTGCGATAACATCTGCGCCTAACTGCGCAAATAATTCTGGGGCAACATGATAAGTTGCGCCATTGGCGCAATCTAATACGATTTTCAAACCTTTGAGTGATTGATTTTCACACGAATTTTTGCAAAATGCTTGGTATTGTAAAACTGCTTTAGTCACTCTATGTGCTTTACCGAGTTTATTACTGGCGACGGTTTTAATGCTTTCTTGTAATTTTTTTTCTATCGCAAGTTCTACTTCATCTGATAATTTTTGGCCATCACGACAGAAAAATTTAATGCCGTTATCTTGATATGGATTATGTGATGCGCTAATGACAATGCCTGCAATCGCATCGGTTTGTTGGGTTAAATATGCAATACCGGGTGTGGGTAAAACGCCCAATAATCCGACATTTACGCCTGCGGCGGAAAGGCCTGCTTCTAGCGCTGATTCAAACATATAACCTGAAATGCGTGTGTCTTTGCCAATTAATACCGTATGAGTATTATTTTGTGCAAACACGCTGCCTGCAGCAAAACCTAAATGTAGCATAAAGTCTGGGGTAATCGGGGTTTTGCCGACTTCACCACGAATACCATCTGTGCCAAAATATTGTTTGTTCATGTTGCTACTCACTGACTGCCTTTAAAATACGAAGCGCATCACGTGTTGCGCCTACATCATGTACACGTAAAATATGTGCGCCTTTTTGTACGGCTATTATCGCTGCGGCAAGACTGCCGGCTAAACGATCGCTGGTCCCTTGCTCGGTTGCTACACCTATCCATGTTTTACGTGATAAGCCTACTAATAAAGGTAGCTGCAAAATATTAAATTGTTGTAATTCTTTTAATAAAATAACATTGTGTTCAAATGTTTTACCAAAACCAAAACCGGGGTCAATCACAATATGTTCGCGTTTAATGCCTGCTTTTATACACGCATCTATACGTTGATTTAAAAATTCAATGATATCGGTGACTACGTTTTGATAAACGGGATTTTGTTGCATAGTGCCTGGTGTACCTTGCATATGCATTAAGCATACAGGTACATTTAATTCTGCCGCTGTGGTTAAGGCATTTTCGCCTTGCAAAGCATTCACATCATTAATCATGGCAGCACCAGCATTTATGGCTTCACGCATGACCTTTGCGTGTCTTGTATCAATAGAAATCGGCACATTAAAACGTGTACGTAATGCGCTGACAACTGGAATGACGCGGTCTAATTCTTCTTGTAGTGAAACAGGTGTTGCGTTAGGGCGTGTAGATTCACCCCCTACATCAATAATGTCTGCACCTTGCGCAAGCATTAAATCTGCTTGTAATAAGGCTTTGTCTATAGTGTTAAATTGTCCGCCATCAGAAAAAGAATCGGGGGTCACATTTAAGATCCCCATGATAAGCGGTGTTGATTTTTTTATGTTTAACAACAAAACCTCCGTAGGGGCGAAAAATTTTTCGCCCGGAATGTTTAACATCCCGGGGAAATGATTACTTCGCAGGTTTTCCTTGTATATCATCTGGTGCGATTTTAGGATTTTCTATGCTTGATACCGAGGTTTTATCAACATGTATATCATGATGATTATCAGGCACATCCCAACCTTCTGGTGGCTTAGGTTCTTTGCCAGACATAATATCATCAATTTGGCTTGCATCTAATGTTTCATATTTTAACAATGCGGCTGCCATTAAATGTAATTTATCTTTATTTTCCGTCAATACTTTTTTCGCTGTATTATAGGCTTTGTCGATAATCGCGCGCACTTCTTCATCGATGGCATGAATGGTTTCATCGGAAATTTCATTGGTTTGTGTCATGGTGTGACCCAAAAACACTTCGCCTTCTTTTTTACCATACGTCAGTGGGCCTAGTTTTTCTGACAAGCCCCATTTGGTCACCATGTTACGTGCTAATTCTGTGGCTTTTTCAATATCATTGGATGCGCCAGTTGTGACCGCTTGTGGTCCAAAAATAATTTCTTCCGCAAGACGGCCACCAAATAATGACGCTAATTGGCTTTCTAATCTTTGTTTGGTGTAGCTGTAGCGATCTTCTTCCGGTAAATGCATAGTCACACCTAAAGCACGACCACGTGGAATAATCGTCACTTTGTAAACAGGATCATGTTCAGGTACTTTGCGTCCCACAATGGTATGACCTGACTCGTGATACGCAGTAAGTGTGCGTTCTTTTTCACTCATGACCATTGAACGACGTTCGGCGCCCATCATGATTTTATCTTTTGCGCGCTCAAATTCAGCCATATCTACTATGGTTTTATTATCACGTGCAGTTAATAATGCGGCTTCATTGACAAGGTTAGCCAGATCAGCACCAGAAAAACCAGGCGTACCGCGCGCTAAAATACCAGGATTAACATTAGGCGCTGTCGTAATTTTTTTCATGTGTACGCGTAAAATTTGCTCGCGGCCACGAATATCAGGTAATGGTACAACGACTTGTCTATCAAAACGACCTGGACGTAATAATGCTGGATCTAATACATCTGGACGGTTGGTTGCTGCAATGACAATCACACCTTCAGTACCTTCAAATCCATCCATTTCTACTAATAATTGGTTTAATGTTTGTTCACGTTCATCGTGTCCACCACCTAAACCTGCACCTCTGTGACGACCCACCGCATCAATTTCATCGATGAAAATAATACAAGGCGCTTGTTTTTTTGCTTGTTCAAACATATCGCGCACACGTGATGCACCGACACCGACAAACATTTCGACAAAATCAGAACCAGAAATACTAAAGAATGGCACTTTGGCCTCCCCGGCAATTGCTTTTGCTAATAAGGTTTTACCCGTACCAGGAGATCCCACCATTAATATACCTTTAGGAATATGTCCGCCAACGCGTTGGAATTTTTGTGGGTCGCGTAAAAAGTCTACGAGTTCTGCAACTTCTTCTTTGGCTTCTTCAATCCCAGCCACATCTGCGAGTGTGACTTTGACTTGATCAGGATTTAATAAACGCGCTTTACTTTTACCAAAGGAAAATGCACCTTTTCCGCCCGCACCACCTTGCATTTGGCGCATAAAGAAAATCCACACGCCGATAAATAAAATAATTGGGAACCAGTTAATAAAGATTTGCATCAAGAGACTGGGTTGTTCTGGCGGTTTACCTTGTACTTGGACATGATTATCTAATAGATCACCCATTAAACCTGGGTCGTCCATAGGCATATAAGTTGTAAAAGGTTCATTCACACGATTAAGACCGTGAATGGTTTTGTCGGTAATAGTGACTTGTTTGACATCGCCTCTGTCGACCATATCTAGGAATTGGGAATATTCTAGAGAAACACCTTGGGTGGTACTTGACCCAAAATTGCTAAAAATAGAGATCAAGATAATCGCGATCACTAACCACATTAATAAATTTTTCATCATATCGTTCAAGGTTCTGTCCTCTTATGGCCTGTGGCCAGTATATACACTTCTCGTGATTGTGCACGCGAAGCTTCTGGCTTAATTACTCGTACTTTATCATATTTTTGCTTAAGCAACTGCAAAAACTCAGGAAAACCGGCGCCTTGGAAAGCTTTTAGCAGCAAGCCACTTCCCTTAGGTAATAGTTTATCGGCTAAATCAAGCACACACTGAACTAAGTTTAGCGCACGAAGTGCATCCATAGTGGAATTGCCTGTTAAATCGGGTGCACAATCTGAAACCACCCAATCCACTTTGCGGTTATTTAATGCGGTATGAATATCTTCTAAAGTGGCGTCGCTTTCTATATCTCCTTGAAAAATAATAGTATTTTCTACAGGATTCATAGGCAGGAGATCAATTGCAATCAATAAACCATTTTTACCGATTTGCTTGGCCAATAATACTGTCCAGCTACCGGGAGCGGCTCCCAATTCTACGACCACCATGCCAGGTTTAATTAAATGGTATTTGTCTTGTAATTCTTGCAATTTATAAGTGGCGCGTGAACGCAGCCCCTCTTTTTGGGCGCGCTTTACAAAGGGATCATTAATATGTTGTTTAAACCAGGCTTTGGTGTTTTTGGGGCTAGACATTGTGATAATGATAACAAATCACAAGATATAACTCAATAATCCGTCGGCGAGCTTTGGCTCAAACCATGTGGATTTAGGCGGCATGATTTGATGGGCATCGGCCACGCGTAACAACTCTTGCATTGAAGTCGGATACATTAAAAATCCTGCGGCATAAATGCCTGCATCGATCTGTTCCTTTATGGTATTAACCGCATCAGCGCCACCGATAAAAGCAATATTTTTATCTTGGCGAATATCATTGATCGATAAAATTGGTGTTAATACTTTTTGCGTTAATACATCTACATCTAATTGGTTTTCATTAGCATTTAAAATAGTTAATTCGTAGGCTTGATGAGGAAGATATAAGTAAATGCTGCCTTTGTTTTTCGGATATTCAAATTTATCCTTTTTAGTAATGATGAAATTTTCTGATAATTGTTTCAAAAATCCATCCACAGATAAACCATTTAAATTTTTCACCACGCGATGATAACCTAAAATAACTAATTCATCTTCAGGGAAAATAGCGGCCAAACAATCAGTGTATATGTGGTTTTTACAATACATTTGAAATGCCGCTTCATTACGATGATGGCCATCAGCAATATAAATTGTCTCGTGCTGATTAAGTAATCTTGAAATATTTTCAACGGTTGTCGCATCATCAACACGCCAAATGCGATGAATAACGCCTTGTAATTCTGCTTCTAGCAAAGGCGCCGTTTGTGTTAAATCTACCAATAATTTTTTTAATGCAGGATCTTTTTTATGCGCCAATAATGTTGGGCTTACTTGCGCTTGCAAGGCTTCAATGTGTTTAGTGCGATCTAATACTTTATCGGGGCGGGTTAATTCGTGTCTGCGAATTTTATCTTCTGAATAGGCCTTGCAGCTTACTTTAGCCATAATGCCTGTTTGTATATGCGTACCTTGTTGCATTTGATAAATATAAAAACCAGGCATTTGGTCTTGAATTAAAATATGTTGCGTGAGTAATTGCTGAAAATTATCATGCGCTTTTTGATAAACACTTTCATCATGATCATCTACCGCATCTGGCAAATCAATTTCCGCACGAGAAATATGTAAAAAATCATAAGGCTTATTACGCGCCATTTCTTTTGCTTGTTGACGCGAAACCACATCATAGGGGGGCGCTATGACTGCGCTTACAAATTCAGGTTTTGGGTGTAGGCCTTTGAAGGGGTGGATGAATGAGGTCATGGTAAAAGTCCTGTGATAAATATGTGGGCATTATATACTCGTGCATCAGCCGCGGCAATATACCTGTGACTACAAGTGCCTTACCGATATTTGTGTATGCCAAATCCATAGGCTATGAAATACAATGTACAACCATTAACTGGGCACCGCAAAATATGACTTGGAAATTAAATTTTTGGTTAGATAATGCGGGTAAGCCTCGGTGTTCATAAGTTTAGGCATTATTATTCGCAGAAAAATCGGTTGAATTCTGAAATACCCGCAAGCCAAAATATGGCAAGATAGCGAGAATATGATCGAATAAATCAGCTTGCAAAGATTCGTATTCGTTATCTTCCAAATGATGTGAAAACACATACACTTCAATGGGCAAACCTTCTGGGCTTGGTGCTAATTGACTCACTAGACAAGTCATATGTTTATGCAAATCTGGATGGTTGCGTAAATAGTCTTGTAAATAAGCACGAAATACACCTAGATTGGTGATGGCTGTTTCAAATTTTTGACAACTACTGATAAAATAATCTTTGACGTGTTCGGTTTGTTTTAATGTCTCAAGCAATGCTTTATCGCAATAACGAATGGAATGCATGTCAATATTAATCGCGCGCTTAATTTGTCGTCCCCCTGCATCTAACATCCCACGCCAATTTTTTAATTGGGTATTGGTTAATACATAGGTCGGAATGGAAACTATAGTGTTATCTAAATTTTGCACTTTAACCGTATTCAATGAAATATAAGAAACAAAACCATCTGCGCCATATTCAGGCACTTCAATCCGATCGCCTAAGCGAATCAGATCATGACTACCAATTTGAAGGCTGGCAACTAAGCCTAAAATAAAATCACGAAATACTAACGATAAAACTGCAGTAACAGCGCCAAGTCCTGTGAGTAAAGCCACAGGAGATTTATCCACAATAATTGAACCTACTAAAATTGCAGCCACCATATAAAGTAGAATTTTGGCAATTTCAATATAACTTTTGATAGGACGTTGTTTATTAAAAGCAATTGTACAGTAGTACTCCTCTGCTACAGTGCTTAAAGCAGAAAGTATCAGGGTCATATTAATGACCATATAGATCTCTACAATTTTACGGATAATATGCTCTAGGCTTAAAGTAAACGATCTCTCATCTACTATCATCCACGGCACAAAAGCATAAATAATCAGTGCAGGAACCATGTGAGATAATTGGAATAATATTTTTTTATGTGTGTGTTTAAGAAAGCGATCGCTTGCGGATAATAAAATCCGTTTGGTGATAAAATTGCTGATGTAACTGATAATAAAAACACCTATCACTATCGTGATAGAACTTGCGAGCAGTACATGACTGTGAGTGAAGTTTAATTGGGTGTAAAAAGATTCGATATGTTGGAGTATGGTTTTTTCAGTGAATAACATAGCGGTGACTCCTGGTTGATAAGATTAATCACTCAAAGTAGAACTAAAATCAACATACAATGGATTTAATAAAGTATATTCTTTTAATTCTAATGCACTTCTTTCAAGTATATAAGCTGCCAAAATTGATTTTATTTTATATTTTTTAAACACAGGTTGAACTTTATTAAAATTTAATTTCCCTGATGAAACTGGACTTATTTTTGCTTCAATTAAATAAACAATTTCTTTTTTAATGACAACAAAATCAATCTCCACCCCATGTTGATCACGATAAAAAAACAAATTAAATCCTGGGCGCAACTGCATGGGTTTAATTAATTCCATTAATACTAAATTTTCCCATAGATGTCCGTTATAAATATGATTTTCCCAATCTTGTTTATTTTGAATATCTAATAAATAAGATACAAGACCATGATCAGCAAAATATATTTTTGCAGATTTTACAAATCGTTTACCTACATTTGCAAAATATAGTAGTATCTGCAACACCCACTTCTTTAGAAATATCACTATAATTCAATAAACTGCCCACGCGAGTTGCTAAGATTCGGAAAAATCGCTGAAATTCAAATAATTTATTGACACCACGCAATGTCGTAACCATCTGATTTTATTCAAATAATTTTTATGTCGATGATATTTTCTCGCACATTCTTGGGTAATAATTTACCGCGCTGCGCGCGTTTGCCATTGTATTCTGATAATTCTTTGGCGGTTATTTTTAGGGATTTTTTCTCGGTTTTAATTTCTAGGCCTTCACCTTTGTTAAGTACCAACATAAAACGCATTTTGTCGGAACCATCGGCTAATTCTTTGGGATTGATTTGCATGATTTTATTGCCTTTGCCTTTGGGTAAAATCGGTAAATCGGCTAGATCAAAAATCAGCATATGACCTGCTGCGGAAACCACTGCAAGTTGTTGTTTTTTAACATCGCTGACCAATACAGGTGCAATACTATCGCTGTGCGTGGGCACACTTAACACTTGTTTACCGCTTTTATTTTTGGTGGTTAAATTTTCTACACTGGTGACAAAACCATAACCTGCGCTGCTAGCAACAATTGCTTGTTGATTAGGATCAGCAAGTAACATACCGGTAAAAAATGCGCGATCAGGTGGTGTGAATTTTGAAGTTAAAGGTTCGCCATAACCACGAGCGGAAGCTAGCGTATGCGGAGCAGCAGTATAACAACGCCCGGTACTGTCTAAGAAAATCGCGAGTTGATTTGCGCGTCCTTTGGCTTCTACTAAAAACTCATCACCGGCTTTGTAACTTAAACCACGGCCATCGATTTCATGACCTTTACCCTGACGTACCCAACCTTTTGCGGATAAAATAACAGTGAGTGGATCGCTAGAGACTTTTTCAGTTTCTACCATTTCTTGGGCGATTTCACGCTCAACAATTCTACTTCTGCGTTCATCACCTAAATCTTTGGCTAGCGTTTGTAATTCTTTTTTAATCAGTGTGGTCATTTTGGTGTCAGATCCCAATATGCTTTCCAGTTGCGATCTTTCTTCTGCGAGTTCTTTTTGCTCGGCTTTAATTTTGATTTCTTCAAGTTTTGCTAAATGACGTAATTTTAATTCTAAAATACTTTCAGCTTGTTCATCGCTTAATTTAAAACGATGCATTAATTCATTTTTCGGTTTTTCTTCATTACGAATAATGGCGATGACTTCATCGATATTTAAAAATGCAATTAATAAACCTTCTAAAATATGTAATCTTGCGATGATTTTATCTAAGCGAAATTGTAAGCGTCGTCTGACGGTTTCACGTCTAAACACTAACCATTCGTTTAATATTGTTGCTAGATTTTTCACTCTTGGGCGATTGTCCATGCCTATCATATTTAAATTCACACGATAACTGCGCTCTAAGTCTGTGGTTGCAAATAAATGTCGCATCAGTGCATCATTATCAACACGATTAGAACGTAAAATAATCACTAAGCGTGTAGGATTTTCATGATCGGATTCATCACGCAAATCAACAATCTGGGGTAATTTTTTAGCATTCATTTGCTGAGCAATTTGCTCTAATACTTTGGCGCCACTGGTTTGATGTGGCAATGCAGTAATCACAATTTCATCACGATTATCTTGATAGACGGCGCGCATTTTTACTGAACCATTGCCTGTTTCATACAAAGCTTGTAATTCGGCTTTAGGAGTAATAATTTCTGCGCCGGTGGGATAATCTGGTCCTGGAATAAATTGACATAAATCTTTTACGCTGGCTTTTGGATTTGATAATAAATATACACACGCATCAACCACTTCGCGCAAATTATGCGGCGGAATATCGGTGGCCATACCCACCGCAATACCGGTTGTACCATTTAATAAAATATTAGGTAATTCTGCGGGTAATAATTTAGGTTCATCTAAAGTGCCATCGAAATTAGGCTGCCAATCTGTAGTACCTTGGTCCAGTTCTTTTAATAATACTTCTGCATATGGGGCCAAACGTGATTCGGTGTAACGCATTGCCGCAAAAGATTTTGGATCATCAGCAGATCCCCAGTTGCCTTGACCATCAACTAATGGATAACGATAAGTAAATGATTGCGCCATTAATACCATGGCTTCATAACAAGCGCTGTCGCCATGAGGATGGAATTTACCTAATACGTCACCGACGGTACGTGCGGATTTTTTAAATTTTGCAGTGGCTTTTAAGCCTAATTCTGACATCGCATAAATAATGCGACGTTGTACGGGTTTTAAACCATCGCCAATATGTGGCAATGCGCGATCAAGAATCACATACATGGAATAATCCAAATACGCTTTTTCTGCGAATTCGCGCAGCGGCTGTTGTTCTATGCCTTCAAAATTTAATGTTGATTGTTTTGCCATATTAGACTTCCGCTAAATCGCCTTTTGTTTCTAACCAATTTTTTCTATCACCCGCGCGTTTTTTGCCTAGTAATAAATCCATCATTTGCTGTGTTTCTTTTGCATTATCAATTGTCAGCTGCACTAAGCGGCGTGTTTCTGTTGCCATTGTGGTTTCACGCAATTGCAATGGATTCATTTCGCCTAAACCTTTGAAACGTTGCACAGAAATTTTTGCTTTTTTAACGGCAAGACTATCTAAAATGCCTTTTTTCTCCGCATCATCTAATGCATAAAATACTTCTTTACCCGCATCAATACGATAAAGCGGCGGCATGGCCACAAAAATATTGCCGGCTTCTACTAAGGGTTTAAAGTGTTGTAAAAATAACGCACACAAAAGTGTGGCAATATGCGCACCATCAGAATCCGCATCAGCCAAAATACAAATTTTATGATAACGTAAACCATCAATTTTATCAGAGCCTGGGTCAACACCAATAGCCACTGCAATATCATGTACTTCTTGCGAAGCTAACACTTGATCCACATCCACTTCCCAAGTATTTAATATTTTTCCCCGCAGTGGCATCACCGCTTGATAATCACGGTTACGGGCTTGTTTTGCAGAGCCGCCCGCTGAATCACCTTCGACTAAAAATAATTCACACAGACTAGGTTCATTGGATACACAGTCTGCTAATTTACCAGGTAATGCCGGACCAGATGTCACTGTTTTACGCGCTACGGCTTTGCCTGCACGTAAACGTTTTTGTGCTTGTTCAATCGCAAGTTGTGCAATTTTTTCGCCTTCACTCACATGTTGATGCAACCATAAACTTAAGGCATCTTTGACAACGCCTTGCACAAATGGTGCAGACTGACGTGAAGTTAAGCGCTCTTTAGTTTGCGAGGCAAATGCAGGTTCTTGCATTTTTACCGATAACACATAAGCACATTGTTCCCAAACATCATCAGGGGCAAGTTTTACGCCTCTTGGCAGTAAATTTCTCACTTCACAAAAATCACGTAAGGCTTCCAGTAAACCTGCACGCAATCCGTTAACATGTGTGCCGCCTTGTTCGGTTGGAATTAAATTCACGTAACTTTCGGTGAGTTTTTCACCCCCGTCAATTTGCCACACTAAGGCCCAATCCACGGTTTCGGTTTGCGCTGCAAATTTGCCCTCAAATGGTGTAGAAGGTAAAAATTCTTTACCGACTAAATTGCTGCGTAAATATTGAGGGATGCCATCTTCATAATACCAAGTATCGGTTCCACCGGTATTTTCATCAATGAAAGTCACATGCAAACCTGGACATAATACCGCTTTGGCATGTAATACATGTTTTAATTGGGTGACCGAAAATTTTGGTGTGTCAAAATAATGAGGGTTGGGCCAAAAACGAATAAACGTTCCCGTTTCTTGAGGTTTTACTTTGCCTATGGTTTTTAATTTTTCAGTAACATCGCCATTTTGCAAACGCATTTTATAAGATTGGCCGTCACGCTTAATAATAACTTCTAAGTGGCTAGATAATGCGTTAACGACAGAGACACCCACACCATGCAAACCACCAGAAAATTGGTAATTTTTATGGGAGAATTTTCCGCCTGCATGCAAGCGAGTTAAAATTAATTCCACACCTGAGATTTTTTCTTCAGGGTGAATATCAACCGGCATACCGCGGCCATCATCAGCAACTGACAATGAACCGTCTTTATATAAAATGACTTCTATGCTTTTTGCAAAGCCAGCCAAGGCTTCATCGACACTATTATCAATGACTTCTTGCGCCAAATGATTGGGGCGTGTGGTATCGGTATACATACCGGGACGCCGTTTGACTGGGTCTAACCCGGTCAATACCTCAATGGACTGCGCTGTGTATTTCTGATTACTCATAGTCTAAGAACTCTATACATAATAAGCCGGTTAAGCAAATTTTTTTATAAATGAGATGAATATTAATGAGTGTGTTAACTAATGTTTTTTAAATTATAATAAAAATATTAAATCCAAATTTGAGAATAACATGCCCTTTCAAAACCGTGAACAAGCAGCGCGATTGCTGGCGCAACAATTAAAAGCCTATCAAGGTAAAAATCCTTTGGTATTAGCCATTCCACGAGGCGCAGCCCCTATGGCGCGGATTATTGCGAACGCGCTACAAGGCGAAATGGATGTAGTATTAGTACATAAAATTGGTGCGCCGTTTCAAGAGGAGCTTGCTATTGGTTCTGTTGCCGAAAATGGTGATGTGTATTTAAATGATTATGCTCATGGAGTTTCTAAAACTTATATTGAATCTGAAACACAAAAACAACTCAATGTCATTCGTGCCCGTCGTGCGCAATATACTCAGAATCATATTGCACCTTTGATAAAAGATCGCATTGTGATTGTTGTAGATGATGGGATTGCAACGGGTTCTACTATGATTGCCGCACTTAAATCATTACGTACACAACAACCTGCAAAATTAATTGTCGCGGTTGGGGTAGCCCCTATTGAGACTATCGAATCTTTGCAAACACTTGCAGATGAAGTCGTGTGTTTAGAAACGCCAGAAAATTTTTATGCGGTTGGACAATTTTTTTCTGAGTTCCCACAAGTAACTGATGAGGAAGTGATCAATGCTTTTAAATAAAGATGATTTAATCATTCCAGAACATGCAATAAGAATCCATCAATTAGTCACCTCTTATAAACCTCGGCAAGAACCTGGAGTTGTATTACTGGGTTTTGCTTGTGATGAAGGCGTAAGACGTAATCATGGGCGGGTGGGAGCGGCACTTGCTCCGGATATTATTCGTAGCCAAATGGCGAATTTTGCCGTCCACCATAACTTTCATTTATACGATGCGGGTAATATTGCTTGTGAAGGCGAGGATTTAGAAGGCGCCCAGCAAACCCTAGGCCATCAAGTCCAAGATATTTTAAAAGACCAGCATTTCCCCATTATTTTAGGTGGTGGCCATGAAGTGGCTTATGGTAGTTTTTTAGGCTTGTTTAACGCCTATAAAGCCCATAAGCCGCGTATTGGCGTGATTAATTTTGATGCGCATTTTGACTTGCGTGAAGGGCCTAGCGCTTCTTCTGGTACACCTTTTTGGCAAAT
>JBEKTV010000002.1:0-15693 GCA_049515675.1 Gammaproteobacteria bacterium
CGCAGGGGCAACAGTAATGGAGTCGCCAGTATGAACGCCCATGGCATCGACATTTTCAATGGAGCAGACAATAATACAATTGTCTTTAGTATCACGCACCACTTCCATTTCAAATTCTTTCCAGCCAATTACAGATTCTTCAATTAATAATTCGTGCGTGGGTGATAATTCTAAACCACGTTCACAAATATCAATAAATTCTTCACGGTTATAAGCAATACCGCCACCTGTGCCGCCTAAAGTAAATGATGGTCGAATAATGGTCGGGTAACCAAATCGTGCTTGTACTTGCAGCGCTTCTTCCATACTGTGGGCAATTGCTGACTCTGGTGTAGCTAAGCCAATTTTATGCATGGCTTGGCGGAATTTTTCTCTATCTTCGGCTTTATCTATCGCTTGCCGTGATGCGCCGATTAATTCGACATTGTGTTTTTTAAGTACGCCGTGTTTAGCTAAATCTAAAGCGGTATTGAGTGCAGTTTGCCCGCCCATAGTCGGTAAAATTGCATCGGGTTTTTCTTTCTCGATAATTTTTTCCAGCACGCGCCAATTCACAGGTTCAATATAAGTGACATCGGCATAATCAGGGTCTGTCATAATGGTTGCAGGATTAGAATTCACTAAAATAATTTTGTAGCCTTCTTCTTTTAAGGCTTGGCACGCTTGCGTACCTGAGTAATCAAATTCACAGGCTTGACCAATAATAATTGGACCTGCGCCTATGATTAAAATACTGTGAATGTCTTGGCGTTTAGGCATGTTTATTTCCTCGCATGATTTGCATAAATTCTGCAAACAAAGGGACAACATCATGCGGACCTGGACTTGCTTCGGGATGTCCTTGAAATGCAAATACGGGTTTTTCGCTGTGTTTAATGCCTTGAATGGTGTTATCAAATAATGAGCGATGCGTCACTTTTAAAAATGGCGGTAATGTGGCTTCATCCACAGCAAAACCATGATTTTGACTACTGATAAATACTTGCCGACTGTGCACATCTACAACCGGATGATTTGCACCATGATGTCCTACTTTCATTTTAAATGTACTGCCACCACAAGCAAGTGCTATTAATTGATGACCTAAGCAAATACCAAATATTGGAATATTATCTTGCAATAATTGTTGTATGGTTTCAATTGCTTGACCACATGCAGCTGGGTCGCCTGGACCATTGGATAAAAACACGCCATCAGGTTTGTGTGCATAAATGTCTTCTTTAGAACTGTTTCCTGGTATCACAGTGACACGACAACCGTGACTCACTAAACAACGTAAAATATTATGTTTTATGCCAAAATCTAGCGCGACCACATGAGGTGCATTCGCAGCAAGTTTTGGCTCTGGATGTGACCAACGGGCGGTATCCCATTGATAAGGTTTTTGTGTGCCCACTATACTTGCTAAATCCATTCCCGTTAATCCTGGAAAGGCTTTTGCTAATTTCAGTGCTTCAACTTCATCAGTGCCAGTCATAATGCAAGCACCTTGGGCACCTTGTTCGCGTAATATATGTGTTAATTGCCGAGTATCGATATCAGCGATGGCGACAATATTGTGCGCTTGTAAATAACTGCCTAAATTTTGTGTTGAACGCCAATTACTTTGTGTGAGGGATAAATCACGAATCACTAAACCTTTGGCCCAGACTTTATCCGATTCATGATCTAATGGATTAGTGCCCACATTGCCAATATGAGGATAGGTTAAGGTGACGATTTGTTCAGCATAAGAAGGGTCAGTCAGAATTTCTTGATATCCGGTCATGGCGGTATTAAAAACAATTTCCCCCACCGCATGGCCAGGGGCGCCAATCGCAGTGCCGTGAAATACTGTGCCATTTTCTAAGGCGAGTAAGCCTACGGTCGACAAGATATTATTCCTTCAGTGATTTTAGGTATTATACACAATAAAAGCTTATCGCTTAAAGAAATTTTTCACTGCATCTAGCCAAGAATCAGATTTTGGATAATGGCGAGTGGGATCTGCCGCGATATCTTTGTCGAATTCTCTTAATAAGGCTTTTTGCTGTGCCGTCAAATTAACCGGCGTTTCTACCATGATGCGACATAATAAATCGCCGCGGCCGGAACTGTGTAATGAAGTCACGCCTTTGCCGCGCAGACGGAATAATCGACCGGTTTGGGTTTCATCAGGGATTTTTAACTTAACATGACCTTCTAGCGTCGGCACATCAATTTCACCGCCTAAGACTGCAGTTGCAAAACTAATAGGCATTTCACAATATAAATCTGCACCATCGCGTTTAAATATGGGATGTTCACGCACATGAACTTGTACATATAAATCACCTGTCGGACCGCCATGCATGCCGGCTTCCCCTTCGCCACTTAAGCGAATGCGATCGCCTTCATCCACACCTGCAGGAATTTTTACCGATAATTTTTTTTCTTCACGAATACGTCCTTGACCGCGACATTGGGTACAAGGATCAGAAATAGTTTGTCCTGCGCCATGACAAGTAGGACAAGTTTGCGACACTGCAAAAAATCCTTGTTGCATATGGATTTGTCCCGCGCCATGACATCTTGCGCAAGTCACAGGTTTTGAGCCTGGTTTTGCACCGGTGCCGGAACAGGTTTTACATTGCACCCAAGTAGGTACAGTTAATTCTACCGTTTTACCAAAAACGGCATCTTCTAAATCTAGAGTAATGTTGTAACGTAAATCTGCGCCACGTTGTGCACGTGAGCCACTTTGTCCACGAGAGCGTTGTCTGCCGCCTAAAATATCACCAAAAATATCTTCAAAAATATCGCCAAAGTCAGCAGCTCCTGGGCCACCACCACCAAAACCTGCACCCCCTTGAACACCTGCATGACCAAATTGATCATAAGTGCGGCGTTTATCGGCGTCGGATAAAATCTCGTAAGCTTTTTGTATGGTTTTGAATTTTTCTTCAGCGGATTTATCACCTTTATTGCGATCTGGGTGATATTTCATCGCTAAACTGCGATACGCTTTTTTGATTTGCTCAGGTGTTGCATCACGTGCAACACCTAGCGTCTGGTAATAATCTTGATCGGCCATTAATGATTACTTCTTATCTTTATCGTCTTTGTTATCTTTAACTTCTTCAAACTCAGCATCAATCGCTTCATCATTTTTATCATTTGATCCAGCTTCTGCTTCCGCTTGAGGTTGCTGCGCAGATTGTTCAGCGCCGCTTGCATATAAATGTTCAGACATTTTGCCTGACAAATTATTCAGCACTTCTAATTTGCTTTCAATTTCTGCTTTATCATTGCCTTTTAGCGCGGTTTTTAAATCGCTGATAGCAGACTCTAATTGTTGTTTAGTCCCTGCATCGACTTTCTCACCGGCTGATTTTAATGCTTTTTCAACAGCGTGAATTGAACTATCGGCATGATTACGCACTTCAACCAGCTCTTTAAATTTGCGATCTTCTTCAGCGTGGGTTTTTGCATCATCAACCATTTGCTGAATTTGCTCTTCAGATAAACCGCTACCGGCTTTGATCACAATAGATTGTTCTTTGCCAGTCGCTTTATCTTTTGCCGACACATTTAAAATACCGTTGGCATCAATATCAAATGTGACTTCGATTTGTGGCATACCGCGTGGCGCTGGTGGAATATCTGATAAATCAAAACGACCTAATGATTTATTACCAGAAGCCATTTCACGCTCACCTTGCAACACATGTACCGTCACTGCAGTTTGATTATCATCAGCAGTTGAGAATACTTGTGAAGTTTTGGTTGGGATCGTGGTATTTTTTTCAATCAGTTTGGTCATCACGCCGCCCATGGTTTCTATCCCTAAAGATAAAGGTGTGACGTCTAATAATAAAACATCTTTCACTTCACCAGATAATACGCCGCCTTGAATTGCAGCGCCTATGGCCACCGCTTCATCAGGGTTAACATCTTTACGTGGTTCTTTACCAAAAAAATCACGCACAGTTTCTTGTACTTTAGGCATACGGCTTTGACCACCGACGAGAATAATATCGTCGATTTCACTGGGTTTTAATCCTGCATCTTTCAATGCAGTTTCACATGGCCCGATGGTGCGTTTGACTAAATCTTCTGTTAACGCTTCTAGTTTTGCGCGTGTCATTTTGATATTTAAATGTTTAGGACCAGAAGCATCGGCAGTAATATAAGGTAAATTGATATCTGTTTCTTGCGCACCTGATAATTCAATTTTCGCTTTTTCTGCAGCATCTTTTAAACGTTGCAATGCAAGTGGGTCATTGTGTAAATCAATACCTTGATCTTTTTTGAATTCATCGATAATGAATTCGATAATACGCATATCAAAATCTTCACCACCTAAGAAAGTATCACCATTGGTGGATAACACTTCGAATTGTTGCTCGCCTTCAACTTGTGCAATTTCAATCACAGAAAAATCGAAGGTACCACCCCCTAAATCGAATACGGCAATTTTAGCATCGCCTTTGCGTTTATCCATACCATAAGCAAGTGCTGCTGCGGTTGGCTCGTTAATAATACGTTTGACTTCAAGTCCTGCAATTTTGCCGGCATCTTTTGTGGCTTGACGTTGTGAATCGTTGAAATAAGCAGGAACAGTGATCACCGCTTCTGTCACTTTCACGCCTAAATAATCTTCGGCAGTTTGTTTCATTTTTGCTAAGACTTTGGCAGAGATTTGTTGGGGTGCCAATTTTTCCATTTGGCCTTTTACTTTTGCTTCTACCCAGGCATCGCCGTTCGCTGCTGCCACAATATTGTAAGGCACCATTTTCATATCGCGTTTAACGATATCATCCGCAAATTTACGGCCAATTAAACGCTTAATCGCATAGAAAGTATTTTTTGGGTTAGTGACGGCTTGGTTTTTTGCGGTTTTACCGACTTTTTCTTGGCCATCTTCTAAAAAGGCCACAACGGAAGGTGTAGTTCTATCGCCTTCGCTATTTGGAATTACTTTGACTTGACCTGCTTCACGCACGGCGACGCAAGAGTTAGTGGTACCTAAATCGATGCCTATTATAATACTCATATTCATTATTCTCCAATGTTGATTTATTTCACATGGGGGCTGTTATCCCACATTTCAAGTCCTTTATTCTGGTGCTTTTGCAACCACAACCCGCGCAGGGCGTAATAAACGTTCATGTAACAAATAACCCTTTTGCATTACGACTAACACAGTCCCGGGCGCTGTATTGGCATCCGCTTGCATGGCTATGGCTTCATGATAAGTGGGATCAAAGCGCTCGCCTTTAGGGTCAAGAATGGTAATAGTAAATTTATTAAACAAGTCTGTAAACATTTTTAAAGTGAGCACAATGCCAGCACGCATAGGATCGCCTTCTGGGGCATTATCTACACCTTGCTGCAAACTATCGACGATGGGAATTAATTCTTTAATGAATTTTTCCAGCGCGTGTTTATGCGCGTGCTCAACTTCTCTATGTGTGCGACGTTGCACATTTTCAAGTTCAGCGCGGGCACGCAGCGCGAGCTCCCAATTTTCTTGCACTTTTTGCTCAGCTTTAGTGAGGGAGGCTTCTAATTCTTCACGCGTAGGCGTGGTGATTTGTGCAGCCTCTTCTTTATGGTCATGCTTGTGTTCATGTTCGTGATGATGATGATGTTTTGACATAGGTTCTCCTTAATTTTGATTCAAGGCACTCGTTAAAATTCTTGCGGTGACATCCACCATAGGGATGACTTGATCATAAGGCATACGCGCACTGCCAATCACACCTAAAACCCCTACAGGTTTACCGCTCACTGAATAAGGCGAAGTCACTAAACTATAGCCGCCTAAAACATTCATTCCAGATTCTTCACCTAAAAATATTTGCACGCCATCGGCTTGCAAACAATGTTCTAATAATTGGAGTAGATCGCGTTTTTCATTAAATGCTTCGAATAATGAATGTAATTTTTTCACATCGTTTTCTTCAATATGATTAAATAAATGACTTTGCCCTGTCACCACATAATCTTTTTGCGGCGCAGGCACATCTAAAAGATCAATCACCGCTTGCATTAAATCATCCATTTTTTCTTTTGTGGTTTTTAAAATATGAATAATCTCAGTGCGCACGTGATATAAATCTTTGCCAATATAACGCTCGTTTAAATAATTGGCTGCTGCTTGTAATTCACTTTGTGAAAATGCGCGTGGTAATTCTAAAATACGATTTTGCACTTCGCGCTCATTCACTACCAAAATCACCAATACGCGGTTGTGCGACAGCGGAATAAATTCTAACTGGCGTAAAATCAGTTTTTCTTGTCGCGGCAGGGTCACAAGTCCAGTTAAATGCGTAATGCGTGATAATAATTGCGAAGCACTCGCAACCAATGCTTTACTGTCTTGTACGCCGTCTAATTCTTTTGCATAATTTTTTAATTTATCTTCAGATAAAGGCGTGACGGTTAATAAACTATCAATAAAAAAGCGATAGCCTTTGGTTGTAGGAATCCGGCCTGCAGACGTATGTGGCGATTTTAAAAATCCTAATTCTTCTAACTCCGACATCACATTACGCACGGTTGCAGAGCTCACCGATAAGCTTGCGCTATCAACAATGACTTTAGAGCCAACAGGCTCGCCTTCACGAATATAGCGCTCAATCAACACTTTCAAAATGTGTTGCGCGCGTTCATTAATGGGGGTTTGTTTACTCATAGCGCAGGTATTTTAGCACTGTTATTTGCCCTATTGATAGGCTTATGCAAAACTAAGGCATTATGACTACATTTAAACACATTGCCATTACCGGCCGCATTGAGCGCGCAAACACCCAAGCCACCTTACAGGCTTTGATTAATTTACTTGAAAAACAAGAGGTTAAATTAACTATTGCTGAAGAAATGGCAAGTTTAATACCTAATTGCCCGCATCCAACAAAACCGCGCGAGACCATCGCTGAAGGCGCGGACTTAGTCATTGTAATTGGTGGTGATGGTAGTTTACTGTATACCGCACACAGCGCTTCTACTTTAGGCGTACCAATTTTAGGCATTAACCGCGGCCGCTTAGGATTTTTAACAGATATCTCCCCAAAAGATATGGACCATCAAATCCTAGCGATATTAAATGGGGAATATCAAATAGAAGAGCGGTTTTTATTACAAGCAAGTCATGGCGATCATCCCAAACATGATGCCTTAAATGACGTAGTCCTTTATGCCGGCAGCATAGCGAGAATGATAGAATTCGAATTATATATAGATAAACAATTTGTCTACAGCTTAAGATCCGATGGCTTAATTATCGCAACCGCGACAGGATCAACTGCTTACGCATTGTCTGCCGGTGGGCCAATAGTGCATCCAGGTTTACAAGCCGTAGTGATCACACCATTATCACCCCACACCTTAACTTCAAGACCTATAGTCGTAAACAATAATGTTGAAATAGAACTTGTCATTTCCTCTTCTCGCGGCATGCGCCCAAAGTTCAGTTGCGATGGCCAAGCCCTTAACAAACTTGCCGCTGGTGATAAACTCCACATCACCCGCAAACCTCAGCCGTTAAAATTAATTCATCCATTGGGATACAATTATTACGATATTTTGCGTACTAAGTTGCAATGGGGAACGAAATTAGGGCCTTCTATATAAAGCTGAAAATGAGCAAATAACTAGCCTTGTCTGTTTATTTTATTGATTTAATAATTTCAAGCTCTGCTGTCTTAGTCAATGACCGTTATCTAAATTTAGATAATGGTCATTGACTAAATTTTCAATTATTTCAAAATATACCTGTTATTCCTTTGCCTAAATTTTTGTTATTATAGATAGATGCAATAGGGAGATTCTGATGCTCACACACGTTTCAATTCATCATTTTGCGATTATCGACACCGTCGAGCTGGAGTTACATTCTGGCATGACCGCCTTGACTGGCGAAACCGGTGCTGGGAAATCTATTTTAATTGATGCTTTGAGTTTGGCCATGGGTGATAGGGCTGGCAAAGAAGTTGTACGCACCGGTGCAAAACGTGCCGAAATTAGTTTAACTTTGGATATTAGTGGCCTACCCAGCATTCAAAACTGGCTGACAGAATTAGAGCTGGATAATCCTGATCACCCTCATGAATGTTTATTGCGCCGCACGGTTAATGCTGATGGTGGCTCGAAAGCTTATATTAATAGTCGCGCGGTGCCGCTGCAACAATTACGGGAATTGACTACGCAGCTCGTTGATATTCACGGCCAGCATGCGCATCATTTATTATTAAAAGCAGATACGCATCGTATTCTATTAGATTTATTTGCAAAAAATAAACCGCTGTGTCTTGAGGTGAAAAATCATTATGCTGCTTGGAAAAAATCAACTGCTGCGCTGAATAAAATTATTCAAACGCAATTAGATGCGCAAAATCAATTGGCTTTACTCACGTTTCAATTACAAGAATTGGATGAACTGGCGCCAGTTGCCAATGAGTGGCAAGAATTAGGTGCAGAACATCAACGTTTATCACACGCAGAATCATTAATCAGTGAATGTGATCAAGTGATTAATACGCTAGAGACTCATACCTTAGAAAAATCTGTACTTGCATTAGAAAAACTCATCCATACTGATAAAAAATTAACTGAATCGGCACAATTATTACAAAGCGCTTTCATTCAAATTCAAGAAGCGCATAGTGAATTGCGTGCTTACACCCATCAGTTAGAATTAAATCCTGAACGCTTACAACAAATTGATGCGCGCCTTGGTAAAATGCATCAGCTTGCGCGTAAACATCGCATCGAACCTGAAGATTTACCACAGTTACATGAAAAATTACAAACACAATTGCAAAATACGCAAAATCCAGAATTGATGATTGCAGAATTAGAGCAAGAAATTGCAGCGCATAAACACAATTATCAAATCGCTTGTGATAAATTATCTAAACAACGTGTGAACGCTGCCAAAAAATTAAATCAAGCCATCACAGAGCATATGCAAACCCTAGGCATGATAGGCGGTTATTTTGAAGTAGAATTAACACCTCACAACGAATTATCCGAACACGGTCAAGAAAATATTATATTTAAAGTGTGCACCAACAAAGGCCACAACGCTTATCCCTTACACAAAATTGCATCTGGCGGTGAATTGTCTCGCATTAGTCTTGCGATTCAAGTCACGACTATGCAAGCCAATGATACCATTCCCATTATTGTATTTGATGAAGTAGATGTTGGTATAGGTGGCGCCACTGCAGAAATTGTCGGCAAATTATTAAAACAATTAGGTCAAAACGCGCAGGTGTTATGTGTTACCCATTTACCACAAGTGGCATCTTGTGCAGACAATCATTTATTTATTACCAAATCTACAGAAGATAATATGACCCGCACGCACATTACGCCACTTGATAAATCAGCGCGTGTGAATGAAATTGCCAGAATGTTAGGCGGAGTGACGGTGACACAACATACCTTGGCGCATGCTAAAGAAATGTTAGAAGAGACGATGTGAATTAATGAAGGTTGTTGTATGCCCCTACCGACACATGATTGAAGTTGAAATAACATTTTGGATTTCTGCTTGCGTACATTTTTCTTGCGGCAGCATATTTGCATTCATATGTTCTTCTAATGTGCGAGCACCCGCAGGATTACGCCAAGCTTCTACAGATAACATATGAAGTAATTCATCGCGGACAATATAATCAAAATCAATATCATATTTTTGGCCAGCTAAGGCTTTATCTAAAATATCACTACCCTGTTCTTGTCTAACGTATTTAGGACGTTCGCGTAAATAAGTATCGCCATCTGTTAACAATAATGCCTGCTTATATACAGCAATTAAGGCTTGGGTAGATAATTGTGCTAATTTGCGATGCGCAGTTTTATATTCATGAGCATCTTTCACTGAAGTATGACCGAGCAAAGGTTTTTGTGTTGCTTGTGTCACTTGATTTTTCTGCGGCACATTTTTTGTTGTGCTGTCTTTTTCGATTTGTTGAGAAAATGCATGATATAAACAATTTCCATCGCCAGGAGTTCTGTGTCCTGTTAATTGCCAATGATTAATTGTATTGTCGATTTCTAGTGATAAACCCGTGTGATCGCGTCTGTTTGATGTGTACTCAAGTTGACGTACCATTCGCCCGTATCGGTTATTTCCGTAAGCATTAATTTTAGTTTTATAGCCTAGCGCATCCGCAAGCACATATAAAATTTCATCTTCAGCCCATTCGCCATTACGATTGTGTTGCGCGATATAAGCGTTTTTTTCACTTTGCGTTTTAAATCGTTTAACAATATGAGGCATGCCGGTTTCTCCAGGGATCTCGATCGTCAGCCCCGGCATGTTTGCAATCAATTCCATAGCCAATCTACGCAATGCCAAATGCAAAGCACCTGTTTGCTGCTCTAACATGCGTAAGCGTTGCCAATGCGCTCTTTGTATTGCATTTAGGGTAATTGCCATAGCCTAGCCTTTTTTTACTTTACATAACTTACATATACCATAAATATTCAAAGCATGATCAACAATTTCATAACCCATGGTTTTGGCAATTTCCTCTTGGCTTTTTTCTATGATGGGATCATTGAATTCTTCGACCTTATTGCAGTTAACGCAAATCATATGGTCGTGGTGTTCTTCCGCGGCAAGTTCATAAACAGCCTGGCCGCCGATGAAATTATGACGGCTAATTAAGCCCGCGCCTTCAAATTGCGTCAAGACCCGATAAACCGTCGCAAGGCCCACATCAGCGCCTTCTTCTAACACCGCCTTATAAATATCTTCCGCGCTTAAATGTTGATTGGGGTGTTTTTCAAAAATCTCTAGGATTTTTAATCTAGGGATAGTCACTTTTAAGCCGACTTTACGTAAATCAGTGTTATTCAATGACAGCCTCCTTTATAATGCGTAATATAGGAACTTGATATTATACATTAGGATTGAGCAGATGAAGCGATTTAAATTATTAAGCTGGATATTAAGCCTTGTTTTAATCACCGGCTGTGTTTACAAAATGGATATTCAACAAGGCAATGAAGTCACATACCAACAGGTCAAACAACTACAAATTGGCATGACGGAAGCCCAAGTACGTAATATTCTCGGCACCCCTTTATTACAAGATCCTTTTAGTCCGGGTCGTTGGGATTATGTTTATCAGTTACAAGTCCATGGGGATTTGGTTGAACAGCGTCGTTTGACGGTGTTTTTTGATGAATCGAAGCGTCTGGAACGCTTTGAGACGGTCGAAGACCTTTAGCCCGTAATCGTCGTGCACTCATAGGGTCAAAAATAAGTGGACGATAAATTTCCACTCTATCATTGGCGTGCACAATCGTAGCTAAGCTTTGCACTTGGCTAGCTATGCCGACTTTATTAATGTCTAAATTAATTTCGGGATAGGCTTTGCAAACACCTGAGGTATTAATCACGTCTAGAATAGTGCTGCCTGCACTCACAATCACTTCGCGCAGAAATTGCTTAGTACTTGAAGCGGCATAAACCAAGGTTACGGTAATATTATTCATGTCATCAGTATATAAGAATTTAATAATTAAGTAAACTAAATTGTTTTTTATTAAAACCTTTGCTAAGCTCCAATTCAGTTGATAACTTATTTTTACACTTAAGGAGGAGATATGACAATAACTAGAGAACAATTTCAACAACAATATGGTTTTATGCCAAAAGCAGCTGCTGATGTAAATGAATTACATGACGTAATGACTGGCAAAGTAGATGCAAACACAAAAGCTGATATTATTGGTAAATATTATCCTACAAGCGAACGCTGGGTTCGATTGTTTGATGATAATAACGCAAATCAGGATCCCGCTTTTAAAAGAGCACTCGTCATTGATGTACTTCAATCTTCTGCTCAAGCGCTCAACCTATCGAATCCTCAGGGTCTTGATGCTAATAATCCTATCGTGGCAAAATTTAATGAATTTTTACCATTCTGGCAAGCCCAAGCGGCGGTAAATCCTGTTCTAACACTCAGAGACAATACCCCAAGAAGAATGCGAGAAGACATAAAACCAAGAGCTCTAAATTTTGATATTGCCAGTGAAAATACTGCACCTAGTCCAGCAGTAGGGCAAACAATTAAATTTTAGTTAAAAATCTACCACTAAGGATCTTTTGGCATACAAAAGATCCTTATTTTATGATGTTTTCTTTCCATATAAAAACTTAGCGCGTTCGACAAAAGCATCGGTAATCCGATTTAACACTTGCTGCACAACTTTTGTGAATACAAATCCAACTAAGCGATTATTGAATTCTAAATCAATTGCTAATTTTACTTCACACTCATGCTCGCCTTTGGCAATAAACTGCCATTCGCCTTTCAGGTTTTTCATCAAGCCTTGGGCTAAATTCATTGTAATCTTTTGATTTTCAATTAATTTATTGGCAGTGGTGAGGCTATATTGCACGGCCTGCCATTCTATTATTAAGGACGCGCGCATTGAACTTGCATCAGCTTCGTGAATAACAGCCGAGCTACAAAAGGGCACAAATTCAGGGTAGCGCGCAACGTCATTGACCAAAGCATACATTTGCGCCGCTGAATAAGGCAAATTTAATTGTCGTGAAATTGTGGTCATAGTGGGTATATAATAGCCGAATGAATAAGCAAACTACATATAAAATCATCGCGCAAAATAAAAAAGCAGGCCATGATTACTTCTTTGAAGAACGCCTTGAGGCGGGCATAGAACTTTTAGGCTGGGAAGTAAAAAGCTTACGCGCGGGCAAAGGCCAATTGACCGATAGCTACGTTTTATTAAAAAACGGCGAAGCTTGGCTTTTGGGCGCCCATATACAACCCTTAGGGAATGTTCCCGAATACTTGCATCCTGATCCTATCCGCTCAAGACGTTTATTATTAAAACACAAAGAACTGAATAAACTCATAGGCGCAGTTGAGCGCCAAGGTTATACCGTGGTGGCAACCCACATGTATTGGGACCGACATTTAGTTAAAGTTGGCATTGCCCTTGCCAAAGGTAAAAAACAATTTGATAAACGCCAAACCTTAAAAGAACGTGATTTTGCCCGCGATAAAGCCCGTGGCTTTAAAGAGCAAAAGAGTTGAGATTATGGAAATAAATAAGTTACAAAAACGTTTACGCCGTGAAGTAGGCGAAGCCATACATCAATTTAATATGATTGAAGCCAATGATAAAATTATGGTGTGTTTATCAGGTGGCAAAGATTCTTATACCTTGCTCGATATTTTAATGAATTTACGCCATAACGCGCCCATTCATTTTGAACTCATCGCCGTACATTTAGATCAAAAACAACCTGATTATGATGCCGATGTATTACCCACTTATTTAAAAACTTTAGACATTCCATTTTATATTTTAGAAAAAGATACTTATAGCGTAGTCAAGCGCGTAATTCCTGAAGATAAAACCATGTGCTCCTTATGTTCGCGCCTACGTCGTGGTAATTTATATCAATTTGCTAAAGAAATTGGTGCAACTAAAATTGCTTTGGGACATCATCGTGATGACATCATCGAAACTTTTTTCTTAAATTTATTTTTTGGCGGTAAATTAAAATCCATGCCGGCAAAATTATTAAGCGATGATGCTGCGCATATTGTGATTAGACCACTTGCATTTAGCCGCGAAAAAGATATTGCGCGTTATGCAAAATATAAACAATTTCCTATTATTCCTTGTAATTTATGTGGCAGCCAAGAAAATTTGCAACGCAAAGTCATTAAAGATATGTTGAAAATTTGGGATAATCAACATCCGGGCCGCTTGGAAACTATTTTTTCAGCCATACAAAATGTTTCGCCCTCGCATTTATTAGACAGTAATTTTTTTGATTTTAAACAATTAGGATTAACATCATGATACTTTGTCTTGATATTGGTAATTCGCAAATTTATGGTGGCGTATTTAACAATGATGTGATTCAAGTACGCTTTCGTTATAACAGTAATTTAGGCAGTACTTCTGATCAATTAGGCGTGTTTTTGCGCAGTGTACTGCGCGAAAATGATATTGATTCTACCCAAATTGAGCGCATTGCCATTTGCTCGGTTGTGCCGCATATGGATTATTCGCTGCGCTCAGCTTGTGTGAAATATTTTGATATTGAGCCGTTTTTATTGCAGGCGGGGAAAAAAACTGGTCTTAAAATTCAATACCGTAATCCGCTGGAAGTGGGTAGCGATCGCATTGCCAATGCCATTGCCGCCACGCATTTATTCCCACAAAAAAATTTGATTATTGCTGATTTTGGCACGGCCACCACGCTGTGCGCCATTTCCGCGGATAAAGATTATTTAGGCGGCGTGATTTTAGCGGGTATGCGTTTATCTATGGAAGCTTTAGAAAAAAATACTGCAAAATTAAGACCGGTTGAAATTGTAACCCCGCAAACGATTTTGGGTCGCTCGACTGCCGAGAGTATTCAAATTGGTTTATATTACAGCCAGCTTGCAACCATACGTGCTTTAAGTCAAGAAATTAGTGCCCAGCATTGGCCACAAGCAGAGTCATTATTTATTGGTACGGGTGGATTTGCGCATTTATTTTCTGCGGAGAAATTGTTTGACCACATCTTACCCGATTTGGTATTACAAGGCTTAAGAATTGCGCTTGATATGAATTCAACATCAAGATAAATTGTAAGGTCCACAGGCTTTAGTGATCACATCGCCATTCGGTGCTTCACACATTTCATGATTTAAATCTAAGAATTTAGCTTTATCTAAATGCAATTCACTTAATATACGCGCCGGAATACGCGCCGCAATCACAGTGCCTGCGGGCCAAATACCAATCGGTGTGCCGTGTTGACCACGTTCAATTAATAAAATATTGCGGCATACGGTAATCAATTTGATGATTTCTACATCAAATCCTGCTTGCAGCGTTAAAAAATAACTTTGGTCTTTATCAAGACGTTCAGATAATAGCGAAGCCTTATTGGGACTAATGGGCACGCCAGTTGAATTTGCATTCAGTGTTGCATGAAGATTGGCTTGCCAAACCTGATATTGCTCAAACATGATACACCCTTTATTGTTATTGTTTTGTGTATATGTAGTATCGGACTTTTCCGGCCAAGATTCATCCTTTGACCCTATACTTGGCTTTGCAGCAAACTGTAGCCTTGGTAGGTCAGAAGGCACTATTTACAATTACAAGAAAGCATGTTAACTTATAAAACTATTTAAAAACATGGGATTATCATGCCATTCTCCGACAGATTAGAAGCCAGAACTGCTGAATATAACGGTCTAAAAGCTAATCCTGTTGTTACATTTGAGCAACAGCTAAAAATATTTGAATTAGAAGAATATCTCGCCCACTTGCACCTTGCTGCTGCTGAGTTAATAAAAGATAAAGATATGATCGCCGCAGGGCAACATTTACAAGCGGCGATATCATTTAATCCTTTTATTATTAAGGAACTTTCAGATCTATTTAGCCTGTATTTTCCAGATGCAACGGAATATCCAACTATGGATAAAGCTGTCAATACGGCTAGCGATGTCATAGTTACACTCGCCTTTATTCCAGGAGTCATTTTAGGGGCTATTGGAGAAGCGGTAGGTAAATTAGTGGCTATTACCCCAAATACGCTTATTAATAGTGGCGTATCTCGAGCACAATCAAATTATGTACATTCAGTTTGTCTTAAAGATATCCCCAATACCCAAACCGCACAGGAATGCTTGGCAGAAGGCATTGCTCATTTTTATGAAAAAGATT
>JBEKTV010000003.1:0-14741 GCA_049515675.1 Gammaproteobacteria bacterium
GCTCGCAGAAAATCCTTTATCTTTACATGATAAAAATGAATTACAACATATGATTTATAAAAGCTGTGATATCAAAAGAAAAATCGTCGAGCAAGATCCGGAAGAAAAAAACATCCGCAAATTACTCAATTTCGGTCACACACTAGGGCACGCCATAGAAGCAGCAAGCGACTATAAAATTCGCCATGGTGAAGCTGTGGCCATAGGTATGGTGATTGAAAGTGAAATCTCAACAGAGTTAGGTTTATTAGCCCAAGGCATAAGTGATAAAATCACCCAGGTTATATGCGAATATGACATTCCTTTCAAAGATGTACGTGCAATAAAGCCTGAAAATTTAATGCCTTACTTCAAACTCGATAAGAAAAACCTTAACAATGAAATTTACTGTGTTTTGCTAGAAGATATAGGCAAACCCTATGTTTTGGGCACCTCATACGCCCATCCTGTGAGCTCAGAGTTAATACAAAGCAAGACTGAGTCCTTTCTTAAAGCTTTCTGAAAAAGTGCTTGTGTTTCATAAGCGGTTAGTATACTATCCCATATTAATCTAATAAAAAGTGATCCATGAAAACATTCCAAGAATTGAACTTGCCGGTGGCTCTACAAGAAGCTCTCGCGCGAATGAACTATACGACCCCCACTGAAATTCAAGCTAAGGCTATTCCTATGGCCATGGCAGGGCATGATATTTTAGGATCCGCACAAACCGGAACGGGTAAAACCGCAGCTTTTGCTATCCCTTTGATAAATAAGCTAATTGAAGACCCAAGCGCTACAGCTTTAATATTAACGCCTACGCGTGAATTGGCAGAGCAAGTAATGGATGTATTACATCAATTACTGAATAAACGCCGTGATATTAAATCAGCTTTATTAATCGGCGGTGTACCGATTCAGAAGCAATTTTTACGCTTAAAAGACCATCCTAGAGTTATCGTTGGTACGCCTGGTCGTATTAATGATCATTTAGATAGACGTAGCATCAACTTTAAGAATAACCGTATTTTAGTATTAGATGAAGCTGACCGTATGCTCGATATGGGTTTTGGTGTACAACTAGAAGACATAGCCAAACATTTACCTAATGAGCGCCAAACATTCATGTTTTCCGCCACCATACCTAAGCGGATTTTGGCCTTATCTGAGAAGTTTTTAAATAATCCGCAGCGGATTAAAATTGGGGCAACCCATGCGCCTTTAGCGAAAATTAAACAAGATGTGCTACGTACGACTGAAGATGGTAAATATTCTTCCTTGTTAAAAGAGCTGGATATACGTACAGGTTCTGTGATTATTTTTGCTAAAACTAAACGCAAAGTCGATCAATTGGCAAGAAAATTAAATGAAAAAATGGGTGCGGGTGCTATGCATGGTGATTTACGTCAACATCAACGTACACGCATTTTAAGAGAATTTCGTGATCAAAAATATCGCATATTAGTTGCAACCGATGTGGCTGCGCGTGGACTTGATATTCCACATATTGAGCATGTGATTAATTATGATTTACCGCAAGCGCCTGAAGATTATATTCACCGTATAGGTCGTACGGCCCGCGGTAATGCTGAAGGTTCTGCATTATGTTTTATTTCTCGTGAAGATGAAAAATATTGGCGCGCAATTGAGCGTTTATTAGGTGGTGATGAATCTGGCCCAAGTGCACAACGTGGTTCACATAATTCTAGACCTTCGCAACGTTCAGGACAAAAACCAAGATTTGGTGCGCGTGAATATGATTCTAGATCCAATGGTGATAGACGTAGTGCTAGTTCATCAAGATCAAGTTCACGATCAGATGCAAGACCTGCATCAAGAGATCGTTTTGAAGACAGAAACTCTCGTTCAGATGAAAGACCAGCTTCAAGAGGACGTTTTGAAGACAGAAATTCACGTTCAGATGCAAGACCTGCTTCAAGAAGCCGCTTTGCAGATTCAGGAAATCCAAGATCTGACGCAAGACCTGCTTCAAGAAGTCGTTTTTCAGATTCAGCAAATTCAAGATCCGATGCAAGACCTGCAGCAAGAGGTCGTTTTTCAGATTCAGGAAATCCAAGATCTGATGCAAGACCTGCAGCAAGAGGTCGTTTCTCAGATTCAGCGAATTCAAGATCCGATGCAAGACCTGCTTCAAGAGGTCGTTTCTCAGATTCAGCGAATTCAAGATCCGATGCAAGACCCGCTTCAAGAGGTCGTTTCTCTGATTCAGGAAATCCAAGATCTGATACAAGACCTGCTACCAACAGCCGTTTTGCAGATAGCAGAAATTCTCGTCCAGAAACAAGAGTTGCAAGACCGCCAAGCACTCGTGTAAATCCAACTAAAAAACCTTACGGTCCACAAAATAGACCTTTAAGACCTAAAAAACGTGAAGAAGAAAGCTTTTTAGATTAAAAGTTCAGTAGGGGCGAATAATTATTCGCCCCTACTGATATTTATTTTATGGGATCAATCCGCAAAGGATAACCCAAAGCCTCTGCGACTGCCTTATAAGTCACTTCCCCATGAAAAATATTCAGCCCTGCTAAAAAATGTGGATCATCCGATAACGCTTGTTTAAAACCTTTATTCGCAAGCGCTAAAACAAAGGGTAGAGTGGCATGATTAAGCGCAAACGAAGATGTCCGCGGAACTGCACCAGGCATATTGGTCACACAATAATGAATAATATTTTCTTCAATATAAGTAGGATGTTCGTGCGTAGTCGGTTTTGAAGTTTCAAAACAACCGCCTTGATCAATTGCAATATCTACAATAACCGCACGCGGTTGCATTGTACGCAACATTTCACGCGTAATCACGCGTGGCGCAGCAGCGCCTGGTACCAATACGGCGCCAATGACTAAATCTGCATTTTTAATCTGTTGTGCAATCGCCTCTTGCGATGATAAAACCGTATTCAATTTTCCAGGAAATAATTGATTTAAATGTTCTAATCGTGTTGATGATTTATCAATGACAGTAACTTTCGCACCAAAACAAGAAGCCACCTGTATTGCACCCAAACCCGCACTACCTGCGCCAATAATGACAATATGTGCAGGCGCAATACCTGAAACATGACTTAATAAAACCCCACGACCACCTTGTGGTTCTTCTAAATAATGCGCACCCACTTGAATCGACATTCTTCCTGCAATATCACTCATTGGACGTAATAAGGGTAGGGCGCCTTTATCATCGGTAATGGTTTCATAGGCAATCGCAATACAATTAGATTTTAATAATAATTCCGTTTGTTCACGATCCGATGCTAAATGTAAAAAGGTAAATAAAATATGATCCTTGGTGAGCATTGCACATTCGGATGGTTGAGGTTCTTTTACTTTTACAATAAGCTGCGCATTTTCAAATATTTCCTGCGGACTTTTAGCGATATGAGCCCCGAGCGCTTGATAATCAGCATCACTAATGCCAATGCCATGACCTGCTTTTGTTTCCACCCAAACTTCATGGCCCTGAGATATAAGCGCTTGTACGCTATCAGGCACTAAGCCTACGCGATTTTCTTGAATTTTGATTTCTTTTGGGACGCCTATTTTCATAACTAGATTATATACTATAATAATTCAGTCATAAATCGCAGTGACTTAAAATAAAGGAGAACATCATGCATAAAATTTTAGGAATAATATTAGCACTCAGTCTTTTTTGCGGCATCGCTTTTGCCGATAATTCCACTCAGGTACCTATCTTAACTTATCATAATTTTGACCCCAGTGTTCCTGGCAGCATGACCGAGAATACGACTCGATTTGAAGAACAATTAAAATGGCTTAAAGATAATGGCTACACTGTAATTCCTCTAAAACAACTCGTAAGCTATTTACAAGGTAAAACCGCAACACTTCCTGCAAAATCAGTAGTGATTACTGTGGATGATGGTAAAGAATCTGTATACAAATATATGTATCCTATTATTAAACAATATAATATCCCTGTGACACTATTTATATATCCATCAGCCATTTCTAATGCATCCTACGCCATGACTTGGGACCAACTGCGTGAATTGCAAAAAACAGGTATGTTTGATATTCAAAGTCACACCTATTGGCATCCTAATTTTAAACAAGACAAAAAGAAAATGACCCCGGCCGACTATCAAAAAGATCTGGATATACAATTAGTTAAATCCAAAAAGGTATTAGAAGAAAAAATGGGCACATCAATTACTTTATTGGCTTGGCCGTATGGTATTTATGACCCTGAACTCGAACAAGCCGCAAAAAATGCGGGTTATGAAATGGCATTTAGCATAGATGGCCGCCCAGCCAATAGATCAGAAAATGCAATGTCACAGCCACGTTATTTGATTGTAGAAAGTGAAGATATGAAAACCTTTGCTGCGATTATGCAAGGTCAGACAAAAGGTATGAAACAATCTGAAGGCTAATGTTGACTTTTATTAATCTTTTATTATATTCAAACTGTTAACCACTAAAGGAAAATTAACATGCAAGCTATCAAACAAATCTTAACCTCAACTACTCTATTTGCACTCTGCGCACCTATTGCAATGGCAGAAGAAGAATATGAGCCGTTTGTTGAAATTATTGCTATGGGCGGTGTCGTTGCTGTGGATACAGGCAACACTTCGCTTCATATCAGAGACTCTCAAACAGACCTAGAAACAGACCTGTTAAAAAATAACGAAGAATGGAGCGGTTGGGTAGCTCAATTAGGCGTAGGTTACGTTTACGAGTTAACCAATGATTTTGATACCGATGATTTTCAATTTTTACCAACTATTAATCCACAGTTTAATGTGTATTATATTGGCGATCATGATATAGATGGCAATGTTGTGCGCTTTGGTGATACATATGATGGTGTAGATTATACTCAAGAATTTAGCAGCACACGCTTGATGTTTGATCTTGGCATTACGCTGGTTCAATATGAAGAAATTTCTTTATATGGTCTTGCAGGTCTTGGTATTGCATTTAATACATTAAATACAACATTCTCTTCTGATGAGTTTCCATTTTATAACGATTCTAACCTATCTGAAAGCAGCACCAGTTTTGCTTATGAATTTGGCGCAGGTTTAGCGTATGCAATTGATACTGATTTGACTGTGAATGTTCAATATCTCATTACGGGTATTAACGATGTGGATCTAGGTAGCAATGATACTAATTCAAAAGGTTTTGATGTCAGCGCTGATCAATACAATATTATCACCCAAGCCGGTATGATTGGCTTACGTTACGCACTATAACTTTAAGGAGCGATTCAATTATGTTTAAAAAAATGATTTATGCATTACCACTCATCATAGGCGCATCATTTAGCGCTTATGCGGAAACAAATGATATTACTTTTACCAGTAAGCCTGCTGTTTTGGACATGCCCTGTAGCGCATTTTTCGATGAATCGGCACCTCCAGGACCCAATCAAACTCAAGTACTTGCTTATACTGTTAAAAATAATACCTCTTCCAATATACAAATAAAATCTAACATAGAAGTATCAAAAAATGATAATTCTAGCTCAACCAGTCGTATTACTGGCGGTACATGTAATGCAACAGATGGTGGGACTTTTTCTTTAGATAAAAAAGACAGTTGTTCAATTTTTATCACACTTGCAAGTGACAATTGTGACGTTTTTTATTATTTAGACGATGATGAGGTGAACATCGATCGAAGCTTAAAATTGGACCCTCAGACGGCTGGTAATTCTATTAATAGTAATATACAGCTGACTGTGGCATACCCATTTACTCAAGTAGCATTTATTGCGAACTCTTTAACTAATATTGTTACTATATGCCCAATAGATTCTACATATAGCGACTTCGATTATTGTTTTGATTCTGAAGAAACATTTCCTCTAAACCCTGTCGATGTTATTGTAAATAACGATAGTACGCTAGCTTATATTGCACTTACAAATAATGAGGAAATATCAGGTAATGAAAATATTAGCTTTGATCAGATCGCAGTTTGTTCAATTGACCCTAATTTAGCAACGTTCTCCGATTGTATTTATCCTACTGCTGAACAAGACCAGGGTTTTGATTTTGAGAGTGCAGGCCTTAGACTTAATGCTGATAACACCAAGATATACGCCACAAATTATGAGCTAGGTGCTATAAGTGTTTGTTCGCTGGACTCAAATGGTCAAATAAAATATCCTTGCTCATTTTATGATATGACTACAGATGATACAAATGATGATACTCCTATTGGACGTGTTAGCTTCAATGCTGCAAATGGTTCTTTAGGATATATTGCTAATAGCGAAAATAGCGATGTCACCATATGTGATTTGAATACAAATGATGATTGTTATGACTTTTACGATAGCAATAGCACTATTGTATTCCCAGGTGGATCAGATATAGGTTTAACAGGTCAATGGGTTTATTTTGTAACTGAGCTCGTTGTTTATGATCCTATTTATGATTTCTATTATGATTATGCAATTGCAAATTGTAGTGTTAATCCAAGCACAGGTGATTTAGATGTCTGTGATTACAGTTTAGGTAATCCACTATACGCGTGTGAAAACGGTTATGGCATATGTGACTATTCCGATATGCAAATACCAGATGAAGGTAACCCTGCATATTTTGGCTTTTATTATTCAAGTGCTGTGAACATATTTATGCATAACACCAATGGCTATGCATATATTCCCACTACATCAGATGGGTTTTATGAAGTTTGTGGGGATGAAGAATGTTTTCCAGCTCCACAAGATAACATTGCAATATGCCAAGTTGATCTAGCAACAGGTCTGTTATATAGCGAAACATGTATTTATGATTATGAATATAACTACTATATAAATAATGAGTCCTATTCGAACCAGTTTGCACCTACTAGTGTTTGGGTCGCTACTTTACCAGAATTTTGTGGAACTAATTCTGATTGCATAAAGTAACATATAAAATCATGTAGTATAATTAATGACGCAGCATAATGCTGCGTCTTTTTTTTATTTTAAAAATAATGTTTAATTATTTCTTGTGCTTGCAAAATACTCTCACATTCCATAAAAGCTGCACAAAATTCCTGTTTCTGCGCAATTCTTCTTGCATAATATTTCGCAAATGTTCTTGCTTGTAGCACTGCAAATTTTTCATTTTTGAGTAATTCACTTAAACCCAAAATATGTTCAATAAATAATTCACCGATTATTTTATTATCTGGAATAGAGTAGGGCAGATGATTAAATTCGGCAATTAATTGTTGGATTAACCAAGGCTGGCCCACACCTGCGCGGCCTATCATTACCCCCGCACAACCGGTTGCGAGCATTTTTTTTAAGGAAGCCAAACAAGCCACATCACCATTACCCATCACTGGAATATTTAAGGCATTCGCAAAAAATTGAATATCATTGTATGAACAATTCACATCATAACCTTGGGTCCAATGCCGGCCATGAACCGTGATAAAGTCTGCGCCTGCATCATTTACCGCATTGGCAATCTCTTGGTTGAAATTATCATCACTATTGGCATCGACACGTATTTTAATCGACACTGGACAATTAGTATTTTCCTTCATGGCACGTATTAATTGATAAATCTTGCCCGCATCTGATAATAAAAATGATCCTGATTTTTTACTGCGAATTTTTTTAACAGGACAACCACAATTTAAATCGACCAGATCAGCGCCATAATCTGTGACTATTTTCGTAGCCAAACCCAATTCTTTAGGATGATTCGCAGACAGTTGAAAGCATAAAGTCTCGCCAGGGACTTTTTGTATAAAACGTTGTTGTCTTTGAATATTTGTGTGGGTCAGCGTATAACAAGAAATCATCTCAGTATAAGAAAATGCAGGCTTACCCCAAGTAAGCGTCAAGGCCCGAAATGGGGCACAACTAACGCCTGCAAGCGGGCCTTGGACAATATTACTCGTGAAGGTTTTATCTTTAATGGTCAATGTCTGAATCATAGATAAATTTTAACATAATCATTTCCGTAGGGGCGAATAATTATTCTGCTTTAGTTGTTTCTTTTTCTTGGGTTAGGGATAGATGAATGTTGCTTATAATGATTTTCAGCATCTGGCGTTGCTAGAAAAGTGAGTAATTGTTTTCTTAAAGATAAGAATAAATGGCAGCCATCCTCATCATCTTCATTAGCTTCTTTAATATAATCATCTAAGGTAGATTTATCATTGAGTTTTATGTAGCGCGATGCTTGTCGCAGTTCTGCTTTTATTGCATCGATAGATTTATTGAGTCTATTTTGTTCTTTTTCATAACGTACAAAGTCTTGAGCAACACTCATAGGAAAATAACTTCTGCGCTGCTCATCATTTACACTTAGCCAATAATCCAGTCTTTGCTCTGGTAGGCTTTTTACTTGCGTATTGGCAGCTACAACGACATTAGGCCATAAGAATAAACTACTCTTTTGGGTTGTCACTTTGTCTTGCTTATGTTCACGCTTAATTTTTTTTGCGCTTGGTTGTTCAGCATGACTTTTTTCAGCCAACTGCGCTTGAAATTCTATTCTAAAATGAAAATTTTCTTTGTCTTTATTTCTTTCACAATACTCTTGAAATGTTTTTAACAGATCGCCTGTAACATTTTTTGCAGTGTGATTGGCTAAAAAACACATGGCTTTTTCATAGTATTCAGGCTCATCGCTAATATCCCAGGTTGTATATAGCGCAGTATTGAGTTCCATGATCAATTTAGCGAGCGTTTGATTGAATGGATATTGAATTAAATTAAAGCGGAAAAATTCATATGTGAGTTCTACATTATCTGACACAATAGCTGTTAATACTTCCACAGCATAGGTACGAAAATTATCATCGGGTCTTTCGTAAAGCGATGATAACAATTCCATGCCGATCATTCTTACTTTAGAATCTTTTGAAAATAATTGTCTTTCTAGTTGTTTTTTCTCCAAAGACAATGAAGGCTCATCATCTAGATCATCATCGTCGTCATCCTCAAAATATATTTCATCACATTTTATAATTGGAATTGCATGATCAGCAAGTGATACCACCGGTGGGCGCAAGTTCAGCGCATTTTGTTTTAATGTATCATGCTGTGCAATTTTAGATATAATAATATTAAGCAGGTTTTCATTTTGTACTTGCATACTTTCGCTAACGTCTTTTATCAAATCACTCAAATTGATTTGACTTAAGGAGGCTAATAAACGAAATGCAAAATCATATTCTAGTACTTCTGGAACAGTAGTATTGCTATCAGTGACCATTTCTTGAAACACAGTCTTCCAAGCTTGCGGCAACAATCTTTCTTCGGAAGACGCAGCTCCGGCATCAGCTGCGGATAGCTGCTCTAGCATTGCTAGTACTTCATCAGTAATAAAAGGCATTCTAGATTCCTATTTATAGGGAAAGTAAGATATAAAACATATATTTTACCTAGGAATCATTAAATTTTTATTAAGAGAGGGGGTAATCCTAATAATTATTCTGCTCCCAATAGGTTTGCTCGCTTGGGGCAGGAATTAAGCCTTCTTCTTGTTGCGGTTCTTCATGTTCTTGTTCCATCATGATTTGCCGGACTTCTGGGTCCATGCCATCTTCGGTGTTAATCGCGCTTTCATCGACATATTGATGGCAGGCCGTGATTAAAACACAGCTGCTTATTAATAACATTTTTAAATAATCCATAATGCTTTCCTTAAATTGGGGCCATTAGGGCTTGGGATAGTTGCCATTACCATGGTCGTGCTCATAAGTACCGCTATGATAATAATTACCATTGGGTGTAAAACCACCATAATAGTCATCATGATAATAGCCAGGACCGAAGTAAAACTGTTCATGAGGATAATGCCAACTGGGGCCGTAATCATAACCGTAAATATATGGCTCTACAGGTCCTGTATAATGCTTATCAGTAACACAATTGCCATTATTACAGTCGCTAGGTGAATCCGCAAGCGCTGGAAATGCGATAAGAAATAGGGTAGTTGCCAGTAAAATACGGTGTGTGAACATGATAATCCTTAAATTTAATTTAAGTATAGTTCACTTTCAGACATAGTGAATACCAGGGCTATCTATTGAGTGTTCCTTAAGCATATTGCGCGCCGTTTTTGTTGTTTTTGTTCCCTGGTAAAGTGGGTCGACAGCCCCAGCATTCAACCCGATTATGCAATTTGAATAGATTTAAGGCAATTGTACATATCTTAAATAGATGTAAGCATTTAGCTATTTACGATATACTTATTATGATGAAAACCATACCATTTAAGCATTTATCGCTTTACCAAACCGAAATCTGCAAAGGGATTGCGATTTTATTTATCGTTATTCACAATGTCTTATCTAAATTTGGCGATATTCCTGCGCATAATGAATTTAGCTTTAGTGCGGTGCGCATTACCCAAGCTATCAATTTAATGCAAGCAGAACCCGGTGAGTTTTTCAGAGTGTTTATGACTTTTTTAGGTCATTATGGCGTACAAGTATTTATCTTTTTAAGTAGTTATGGTTTAGTGCGCTCAATTGAAACCCAGCCGCGTACCTTTAGTAAGTTTATGGCTAAACGCATTCATCATTTAATACTGCCTATGTTACTGGTTATCACGTTTTATCTTGTTTTAGATCATTATTACCAAGGTATTTTTAGTATACGCACCGGCGCATATGATTATTATGATGTAGTGAAACGTTTACTTTTTATTTCTAATTTTTATCCGGATGGTGCATTTTTAGTCATTGGTCCTTGGTGGTTTTTGTCATTAATTATGCAATTTTATTGTATATTTTTACCGCTGCGAAAAATGCAGGAACGTTTTGGTAATCAAAGTTTATTGATGCTTTCAATTATTGCAATTCTCATTAGCATACAGCTTTTCCCTTGGCTTAAAGATAAATATGATATTTATCTCACCGCAACTATTTTAGGACATCTGCCAGAATTTGCGTTAGGCATGTATGTGGCAAGTCTTGATAAAATTAAAGTGCCCGTTTGGTTAATTATACTTGCAGTGGTAGGTTTGATATTGGGTAATACTTACTATGATTTTTGGTATATTGCGCCTGTGTGTGCAATTATTGTTATTATGTTTATCTGTGGAATGCTATTTAAATATTTGCCGCAAACACATGCTGCCAGCCGTTTTTTAAATTATATGGGCGTGTTATCACTCTATATTTTTTTATTAAATGGCGTTATCCGTGAACCGTTTATTATTTTATTAATAGCAAAAGGTTATGAAACCATGACAGCGCTGCTTTATACGGCTGTGATTACAGTATTATGTATTTTCTTCGCTTATTTATTTTATACATTCGATAATGCGCTGCGAGCACAATTTAATAAAAAATGACCGCGCTATAAATACTCCATGCTGCAAACCCTAACAGTAAAACGCCACCTATTTTATTTAATATTAAAATCACGCGGTCTGATATTTTATGCTGTGTAAAATAAATAAACGTATTGAGCGCGATTACCCAGCTAAATGTGCCGATTAATACACCTAAACCACCATAAAGCGTTGCATGGGTTTTATTTATGGTTAATGAAACGACTTGGCTACTAATTGATGCCCAAAATAAAATCGTAATAGGATTAGATAAGGTTAATAATAAACCTGAGAAAAAATCCTTGTGCAATGTTGGGCGAAAATGTAACTCCAAATGAGGCCTATGCACTACTTTTGCAGTGAAAGCACCATAAGCAAAATAGATTAAAATCAGTGCGCCTATGCTGCCTGTAATGGTTAATATTTCAGGTTTAGCAAATATCGACAGCCAACCATAAGAAAGCAAAACCAAATAAATCAAATCGGCAAAACAAGCGCCAAAGCCAAAGACAAGCCCTGTTAAAGCCCCATACGATAAATTCCGACGGATAATTTCTAAATTAATAGGGCCTATGGGAACCGCAGCGCCTAGGCCTAAGAGTATCCCCATGAATAGCATTTCTAATAGTTGCATAAATCCGCTTTATGTTAAAATACAAATTATAGTCACTGTATGCTAAAGTATCTTTATGAACACATCAACTATACATTTTTTTTCGCGTATCCCTTGGGAAAAAATTCTACTTTGGGGTATAGTCTTACTTGCCATCTGGATTATGCGCAGCTTTTTAGCGGTGATATTTGTCACCTTTATTTTAAGTTATGTAACCCATAATATTATTAAGCGTATTATTCGCTATGCGCCCGCACACTTAAAAGACAATATTTGGTTTCGCAGGGCCAATGTGGTCGCGATTTTCACTATTTTATTATTAATGCTGTATACCGCAAGCATAATGATTTTCCCAGCCATGTTCCGGCAAGGCGATGAACTGATTACCACCATTACCCAAGTTGATCCTAGACAAAAAATCAATCAAATTGCAGTGAATTTTTTAGGTGAGCGGGATTTGTTTTACTATAAGCAAGAAGAAAAATCAGCTTATGAACATGAGCTCTCAAATTATGCTTATCCTAAAGGCAACCCTACAAACGCAGCAAAAATTACAACTGATGTAAAAGATAAATTCGACCAAATGCAGGTGCAAAAAATGGGTACGCAGCAGTGGAGTAAAATTACTGCTTCGCCTCACTATAAAACCATCATCGAAAACGTTCAGCGCTTTTTTGCCGAACATTTAGGTGAAATCACCTACACCATCGCAACTGTTATCAAAAACACTGCGACATTTTTTATTCAATTTTTTATCTCGATTATTTTTAGCTTTATTATTGTGCTAGATATTCCGCGTCTACATGCACAATTTCAAACTTTGCGTCAAACACGTTTAAGAAAGTTTTACGATACAATTACGCCAGGATTACGAACATTTAGCGATGTCATGGGTAAAGCTTTTGCGGCGCAAGCAGTGATAGCCGTGTGTAATACTGTTTTGACGTATTTGGGAATGACATTCTTAAATATTCCACTGGCGGAACTCATGTCATTATTCGTATTTTTCTGCAGTTTTATTCCTGTATTAGGCGTATTTATTTCCAGTATTCCCATTTCACTGGTAGCGCTACAAAACCATGGATTTATTTTAATGTTAGAGGCGATAGGATTAATTACGCTGATTCATATTTTCGAAGCATATGTGCTCAATCCTCGTATTATGGGAGATTTTTTAAAGATTCACCCCTTACTCGTATTAACTATTTTATTTGTAGGCGAGCATTTCTTCGGTATTTGGGGATTATTGCTTGGCGTCCCAGTTTGTGTTTATATATTCAGATATGCTATTTTAGATATGCCATTTCCAAGTAAAAATAATACTTAAGTATTCTTAAGTTATGTCGACAGGGTAGTCATAGAAGTACGAGGTACTATGTATGCTGTCACCACAACACACTAGCCAAGCGGCTAAAGTTAAAAAATCTCCATCTTTTTCACCAGCAGGGTCATCACGTTCTGATTCGATATTGAGCTCTATGTCTGATTTATCACTTAGCGCTTCAGGCTCATCGTCTCGCACAAGTTCTATGCGTGAAAGTAGACGTAGCCTATCATCGGAAAATATTTATAAACATTTTGAAGATGCAGATGATTACGTAGTGCTACATACAGAAGTACAAGTAAAAGAAGAAATAGGGAAGGGTACATTTGGTACGGTTTACAAAGGTGTTTTTGAAGACAAAGTCGTTGCAATTAAAATACTGAATACTGTAAATGAAAAAGATTTTATACGTGAAGTTAAGCAAACAAAATTAGATCACCCTTGTATTACTGGTTTGATCGCATTGGTCGCGGAACCTGAAAATAATAATAATCCAGCTTATTATTACATCGTAACCAAATACGCAGGCGGTGGTTCGCTTAGTGTTTATTTAAAAAATCATTCGCGATTAGAGGATTCAGGCTGGTCATGGCACATGACAATTGCATATGATATTATTTGCGGCCTTTATTTTTTACACTCAAAAAATATTATACATCGTGATCTTACCAGTGATAATGTACTACTTTCTGAAGATTACGCACATGCTATGCTGGGTGATTTTGGTTTGGCAATCACCAAAGCATCCAATTGCAATACAGTGAATGCTGAACAATGCGGCACCACCAAATACATGGCACCTGAATTATTACAAGTGGTTGTTGATGAAGCGCAATATAGCCAAAATAATTCTTATGCACTTTTTAAAAGATTTTGGGAATTAATGCGACCACTTCTTCAAAACAGCAAATGCCCATATAGTTTTGCAAGCGATATTTATGCATTGGGCATACTGCTATGGGAATTGTTTCATCATCAAAAGCCTTTTCAAGGACATATTGCAACATTAGATTTATTCAATAAAATAATATCCGATAATTTTCGTCCTACGATAAAAGATGACGTACCAGTAGAGTTTGCTAATTTAATCAGAAAATGTTGGGATAAACGTATTGATCAAAGACCCGCTACAGAGCAAGTCTTTGATACAATATTTCGTTTAAAGAATTAAAATTGAGTTCAAATCTCATTATTGAAACATAATAAACAAAGGTGCAGGCTTAAATTTCATTAATTGTTCTGGTGTAAACAAGCCTGTACTAGGTGCTTTCATATCATTAATATAAAATAATTTCATGCCGGTATATTCAACAGGTTCAGGTGCAATATAACTATTGTATGAACTGGTTTTTAAAGTTTGCGTACCCCAACCATCCATATTCATAATGACTTGTACTTCAGGCACTGGTTTTATTTGATGCGCATTAGTCACCATATGTTGAGTAAAACGATGCACCACTAATATTTTTGGTGGTAAATTATTTTCTTTGACCAATTTTGCTAAATAATTAATCGCATAATTAATTTGCGCC
>JBEKTV010000004.1:0-13252 GCA_049515675.1 Gammaproteobacteria bacterium
GCATCTTCAAGCGCACAACCCTCAAGTCAAGCAACCAGTCAGTATCGCACGAAGGCTGATGAAGTGATGGCCCGCATGCTGAAACTACAAGAGTCTAATAATGAGGGTAAGAAGGGGGTTGCCGCTGAATGGCACCAAAAAAATGGATATGTATACAAGTAGATAAATACGGTATCCCCTGAATAAGTAATCAACATGATGTACATACGGCTTTCCAATGGTGACGAACCGCTGCGCGACAAGATGTTGTGGCTGCAAAAGCACGGTGTATGGGGCTTACAACAGGATTAATATATAAAGACTGATAGTAAACACTATCACGCCTTTAACTTGCTTTTTACAACCCCTCACTATTTTTTATAAATATGTCGCCGGAATTTGAATAATTTTATCTGTGAGCCATTCTAATCTATCTCCTTGATTAATAACCATGCCAAAGGGAAGCTGATGTTCTTGTATAAATTCAGTCATTGCGCGTAACTGCCTACTTAAAATTCTTGAGCCATATTTTATTTCAATGGGTAACACGCCAAAATCCCCTTCTAAAATTAAATCTATTTCAGCGCCGCTGTAAGTTCGATAATAATATGCATCTGCTTGTATACGAGAATCTTGTAGTCCTTTCAAAATTTCTTCAATAATAAAGGCTTCAAATGAATAACCTGCAATCACACTGGATTGTAATTGTTGTAAATTTTTGATATGTAAAAAATGATGCAATAAACCCGAATCACGAATATGTCCTCGTGGCATTTTAACGATACGTTTAATGATATTATGATCAAAACTGGGTAATGACCGCCATAAAAAAGTACCGGCTACGATTGCGATATAGTCTGTAACTGTAGGCTCACTTACATTAAGTGAGCGTGCAATGTCACTTTTATTTAAGCTTTTGCTAGATAGCTCTGCTAACATAGCTAAAAATTTGCGATAAGCTATTTTATTAAGTTTAGGAAAAAGTCTTGCAATGTCACGATTAATATAAGTAGATTCATAATTAACCATCCATTCTTGATAAAATAAATCATTATCTAAACGACGTGGTTCTGGGTAACCACCTTTAAACCACATATCTTGTAATTGGGAAAATGAAAGTGCTTGCGAGTTAATCACCATATGTTCTTTACTAAGTGGTTGTTTAAATATTTGATAAAAATCACTCAGGGGTGTTTGATAAAATTCATTTGCTTTTAAAGTGCCTAATTCGATGATCGCAATACGTCCTGCTAAACTTTCTGAAATATGTGTTAAAAGTTCCGGGCTGCTAGAACCTGTTAAAATAAAACGTCCCTTTTCATCGCGCTTTTCATCAATTACGCCACGCAATGTTGCAAATAATGATGGTGAAAGTTGCGCCTCATCAAAAATTACCTTAGAAGGATATTGCTTTAAAAATAACTCAGGATCATTCATCACGCGATCAAAATCACTTGGTTTTTCTAGATCAACATACATAAAGTCGTGCCCTACTTCCTTAGCCAAGGTGGTTTTACCTACTTGTCTTGCGCCAATAATAGCTACAACGGGGAATAAAGCCATTAAAGTCTTAAGGTGTGGACTGATGTTACGCTTGTAAGTCATTGATTTGTTAATTTTAACCTATATATTTAAAACCCATCTCTTATATTATATAGATTAATATAATTAATTCAAGCCAGCATTGTTGCGCTAGAACACAGCCTTGAGGCTAAGATAAGGACCTGCAAAGGCAATAGAAGACGTTTCAGACGCTGAACCTATCTTGCCTCCTGGGTCATTGCCAGCATTTTCTTGATTAGTTACTAAAGTGGCATCATCGTAGAAGTCGACTAAATACCCGAGTTCTAAACCTAAGGTAGTGCCTTCATCATTATCAAAGAAGTACACATAGTCAATTCCTAAATTTGCCCGGAAGTTAAATACACCATGGTTGCCAGGATTATTCTCTAATTCGGATTGTTCTTGACTCTCATACAAAGAACTATCCATGTCACCTAGGTAATAAGCCATAGATCCCCCACCGACGATTCCTAGACCTTCTAGATCCTCATCAAATCCATAACGTCCATCAATGCCCACACGCGGACCCCAGCCTTGAAACGTACTTTTTACATTATAATAATAGTCACTTTTAGAAGTATCACTAGGAACGAATAGTCCTGTTTCACTGCGCTCTAAATCTACATAAGCTAAACCACCAGAGTAACGCATTTGCATGGCTTCGCCTACGTTCATGAATTGACTTAACATCAAGTCAAAAGCATCCAGTTCATAACCTAAGTCCGCGTTGTAATCACCTTCATGCTCATGAGCAAAGTTACCAGATGTGATGGTGCTATCACTAGTGGTAATATTGCGCCAGAATAATTCTATGCTATTCGCTGTTTCTTCAAAGATATATCCTAATGATGCATCAATACCCCAATGATACCCTGGATCTACATGGTTTATAATTATTGTTTGAGGATCTTCAGTTGTTGAATAGTCTTGGAAATCCGAGGTGGGTGTGACATAAAAAGTACCGACTGATGCTGTAATACCGCCTTCAAGTGCAGGCGCAGTGACTATTTCTTCAGCGCAGACAATACTATTTGTCATCACAGCTAAAGACGTTAAAGAACCTAAGAAAATTTTACGAGAAATATGAGTCATAATGGCTATCCTTATTTATGAAAACATGACTGAAGATTTATTTTATATGCATCTGGTTATAATTGGCTATTCGTACCACGCGTGTAGATTTTGCCACAATATAATCTATTGTGCAATAAACTGAAAATTGGAATTAATAAGCAAAACCTACTAGAATTCGCAAAACTAAGCGATTAAAATGAATAAAACTAAAGCATCATTAACAATACTAACTTTTTTAATAGCAAGCCCCTGCTTTGCGCATGAAACTGAAAAGGATTTCCATCATTGGGAAATTTTGTTATTGGGTGGAATTGCAACACTTGATGCTGATAGTACTTTGATTCATGCATCAGACATTCAAACTGATCAAATTACACAAACCAATGAAGATGATTGGAAATCTTGGAGCGTTCAGTTAGGTTTGGGTTATATTATCCCCTTTTCTGATGATGATGACGCTGATAATTTGCAGTGGTTCCCTTCGATTGAACCGCAAATCAATGTTTATTATCTTAAAGGAAATGTTGATGGTTATGTCGATCGTTTTTATCAGTATCCAGGTAATTACAGCGATACTGATTATCACAGTCGTTTTGAAAGCACGCGTTTAATGTTTGATTTGGCTTTAACATTTGCTGCCTATCAAGATTTTTCTATTTTTGGTATCGCTGGAATTGGACCTTCATGGAATCGGATGACTTATGACACGGGTGTGTCTGAAGGTGCTGAATTACATTTGCATGCAAACACACAAACCAATTTTGCATATGAAGTGGGCGGCGGTATCAATTATGCCATGTGTGAACAGCTGTCCATTACCGCTCAATATCTTTTTACTGGATTTACTGATGTCGCACTAGGTAATAATGGCACTGAAGGTGGTGATAGAGAAATCACTGTTGAATCAGAAGATTTTAATTTAAACGCTCAATCTATATTGTTGGGTCTGCGTTTTGCTTTCTAAATATAAAAAGGAAAATATATGTCATATTATTTACGTTTAGGCATAACATGTATTTTTATGTTTTTTACAGGACTTAGTATTGCCGCAGAAAATAATAAAGCCGATCTTTCTTTTCAAACTATTCCTGACATTAGTCATATCAGCACTTACGCTTGTGTCACACCTGTTTTGGCAACTTACACGATTATTTCAGGCACACCTGTACCGCTTACTTTAGAAGAAATTAAAATTGATAATCATGATGCTTTTCCAGATGAAGTAGTCACCATAGTACCTTCAGCGAGTAATAGTTGTAAGAAAAATCAAACGCTGGCAAATAATGAAACTTGTAATATTACTATCAGCCTTCAACCCTGTGACACAGGTAAGTTAAATCGCACCTTAATCATTGACATTAATACCACACAGGGATTATTGTCAACAACTATTGCGAGCTCAGTTTCAAATTTATTGCAAGTCGCAGCAGGTAATGGTTCTGGTCAGAGTCCATTATTAATACAAAGCCAAGATAATGGCCTCACCTGGCAGGATATTTCCTCATCTCCAATTCTTCCAAATCCAATTACATTAAGTACCGCCACATGTAATCTAGGGGCAACTTGTATTGTTGCTGGCCAAGATCAAACACCAAACAATCCTCCACTTTTAATTACTACAAGAGATAGTGGTAACGATTGGACTCGAGTGACGCGAGTCTATAATAATAATCAACTGGTTGCTCTCCCAGAAACAGGACGCTTTGAAGGTTCAAGTTGTAGCAGCAATAATTGTATTGCTGTAGGAGTTGATCTGACAGATGATGCGCCACTTCTTATTAATTCTATTAATGCAGGCGCCACCTGGTATCAAAGAAGTATTCCTAATGTCAGCCAAGCAGAATTATTTGGTGGCAGTTGCAACCATAATCTCTGTGTAGTAACCGGAACGACGGGTAATAATATACCTCTTCTTACAAGTAGCACTGATGGCGGCGTCACTTGGAGTAATATTGCGATTTCATTCCCTACAGGCGCTATGTTTACCCAAGGCGCCCCTTCTTGTGGCAATAAACTTTGCATAGCTGGAGGAGCGATTATTGTTTTCAATCCTTTTCCCCAACCTCCTAACCCACCTATTCCATATTTGATAAGTTCTGCAAGTCAAGGCACTTGGACACAAGTGAATGTTGCCAATAGTGTTGAAGGAAATTTTAATAGTTTTTCTTGTAGTGCAAGCAATTGTGTTGCCGTAGGAAGCAAAACTTCAGGGAAAACTCTTATCGCGTATACCACAGATAACGGCAATAATTGGAATCTTGTTGATGAATCTACGCTGCCATCGGGTGGGTTAAATACTGTAAGTTGTTTTGATAATCACTGCGTTGCAGGTGGTTATGGGCCTTTGCTGCTCTCGAGCCAAGATGGCGGCGGCAGTTGGAAACAAATTACCACTGCAAGTGGAGATGGTGGTTTTCCTAATTACGGCGATATTGAGCAAACAGGTTGCACAAATAATATTTGCATGGCAGGTGGCGGTGATATCACCCATTCGACGTATTTACTCACCAGCTTAGATGGTGGAAAAACCTGGAAAAATGTGAGTTCAACTATTGGAGAGGGGCTGCCAACAGATGCACTTATCAATACGGTTTCTATATCACGTTAATTAAGGGTTCGAAATGCATAATAAACCAACAATTACATTCCCCTGTGAATACCCTATTAAAATCATTGGCCAAGCATCTGATGACTTTGATGCCCGCATAATTGCCATCATTAACAAATATCAAGATAAACCCTTTGAAGGTAAGTTGGCGCACAAGAAATCTAAAGAAGGAAAGTATCAATCTTTTACTGTTACCATTCATGCCACTTCAGAGGAGCAATTGAAAGCTTTATTCAAAGCATTAAAGGATGATAAGGCCGTGATGGTGGTTCTTTAATCAGCCTTGACAAGTTATTTGTAATACTTTATTCTGCCTTTTATTTGTAAGAAGGTTGAATTATGCCAAAATTCCAATTCGCTAGATTTACCAAAAATGGTGATGCTGAAGAATTATTTAGTGATAACGTCGAAAATACAATTTTAGCATTATCAAGCAGATTAGATAAGCAAGAAATTAAAGCGCTTGCTGGTGCACTTAATCAGCATTATAAAGCATATAAAACTCTGAAATTAGATGAAAATAGTGGCATCTCTTTGACTGCTAAGCAAAGTAGCTTGGCAGTAAAACTGATCGAAGTGATTGATTCTTACGATGCTCCACAATCATCTAGTGTCAGTGCTCGCTTAAATGCCTGTTGCTTACGTACCTATATACCTCTGCGCCATCCCAAGCTTAGTCTAAATGCTTACAGAATTAACCAATTAAAAGAAAGTAAAAAGCGTGCTTTACGAGAAGCAAAAGATACATTTTTAAAATCTGAACAAGCATTGATAAGTGCAATCGAAAATGACCCTGAGCTTTTGAATGAATTGCAAAGCAGTAATCTTCTTATCACTTTAGAAATGGATTTATTAATTAGGGAAGGCGAACACAGCAGATGCTCTCATTTTAGTTGCTTTTAATTCAAGATCAGCCTTATTTGAAAACAAACCTCAGTTCTTTTTTGGCAAGATTGCTATTGCTAATCACTATCAATTCCTTTATTATTTTCTAAATGCGAATGATTATCTTTAACGCTTATGGAGATCAGTATGAAAGCGAACAATTTTAAACAGCTATGCGCCCTACTTTGCCTTGTTATGTGTGGCAGTGTATTGGCAAGTCCACAAGAAATTGTTGAGCGTGCTGATTATATTGGTGTTGATTACAGTGATGCTATCAAAAATGGGGTTATTATTAATCACGGTGAATATGCCGAAATGCAGGAATTTTCCAAAAAAATTACGCAGTTAGCGAAAAATCTTAAGCTTAACGAAGTCACTACAAATAATATCCAAGAATTAGAACAACTCATCAATCAAAAAGCGCAACCGAATTTAGTGGCCATGAAGGCAAGAGAAATTAGTTTAGCCATCAGCCAACAATATGGATTAATCACATTACCAAAAGACAAGCCGCAACCTGAGATGGCAAAAGCACTTTATCAACAACATTGTGCCAGTTGTCATGGTGATACAGGACATGGTGATGGTCCACTTGCAGGATCTCTCACCCCAAAACCTACAGATTTTCATGATTTTGAACGCGCAAAATTACGCAGTATAAGTGGGCTTTATAATACGATTACTTCAGGTGTTGCGCAAACCAGCATGACGGCATTTAAATCACAATTAACTGAACAACAACGATGGGATTTAGCATTTTATGTTGGGCAATTATTTGCAAATCAAGAGCAAATAGCAAGCGGTGAAAAGCAGTGGCAACAATTAAATAATAAATCTGCTTACACATTAGAGCAGATCATCAGCCACGCTCCTTCTGAAAAAATAACACCGGATCAAACAATTGATTTAATCGCTTATTTACGATCAAATCCGCAGGTGTTATGGGCATCCGCAACACACTGAGGCATGAGTTTTTAACTATGGCATTACCATTCTCACAATATTAATGAAGCAATCATTATCAAACCCGATTTTCGATAGGCATAGGCTGGAATAATATTCTTGGTTTAGCTACAGTTTCGGCGACTTCTCGTGCACGTTTCAAGGATAAACTGACTTCTGCAAAAATAGGTTTATAACTTTGAAACTCCGGCGCAAATTGTCCTGGGAGATCTAAAGCGCAACATAAAGTATCGCCATGGGCTTTAATTAAATCAATGGAGTATTTGATCATTTCTTTGTAAGCTTTACTTTGTGCATCGCTTTTGACAGACCATTCTCCACAGACTTTCATGGCTTCCATGTATTGAGAAGGCGTATAGCATCTGACCAAATCTAATTTATGAGCAATGGTTAAAATACGAAAATAAAAATTGCGTAAAGTGCGTTCTTTTTCATCGGGGTGATCATTCAATTTATTCTCGTAATAGGGATTGCCCATAAAGCGTACAATACTGGTTATGCGTTCCTGCATGTCTTTTTCATTAAAAAAGCTATTTTTATTCACATATTGTGAAAAATATTCTGCAGATTTTTGGCGATAACTTTCAGCAAGTTCTAAATTGTTTTTGGCGCTCCCTTCACTTTCTCTGCCGCTGACGCTAAATGCAGCAGCAACTCGTAACCATTCGATATCTTTTGGAGATAATTGTTGACAAAACATTCTGAATTCTGGATCTAGTGCATAATGTGCAAAATACTGGATCACTAATTCAATCCCGATCATGACACGATAGGTATGGGCAAGACCATGATTAGGACGATAAATTGTTGTCCCATTCATATTTATTTCGCCTTTTTCATCTTGGTATGTTTTTACAAGATGTGAAGAAAAAACACATCGTAACGCCAGATCGGAATGATAATGATCACCTGGCTCGAGTGCAGGGCTTCTTACAAAAGTTGCTATTAAGCAGTTATTGATATTTTCTGCAATGACTTGTGTGCCTTGTGGTAAAATGACTTCTTCTTCTATTGAATTCATTACTACATAATAGTTGGGTGAATTATGTAGCTTTGTGCGCGTTCCTTCTGGATTATCAAAAAGCGGGCAACCTTTTTCATGTTTACTAAAACTAGTGAGCGCAGGATAACGGGTGGAGTTGTTGATTCTACGGTCGATCACTTCTTGATTGATTGTCTCACCTCTGTCTAAAACTACGCGCTTAGGAAACAGGAATACAAGATTGTTAAATTGTTTTTGTAATTCTTGATATTGTTCTGGAGTAATTTTTTCATCTGTTAAAGCGTTTTCGAGAAATGCTTCATATTTTTCTTCGGTGTCAAGCTCGGATATTTCTATTTGATAATGATAAGCGAGTTGATTTAATTTTTTCTTTAAAGGCAGATTATCCACTAAGCTCGGTATTTTATTAATTGCATCATTGATAAGACAGCCTAGGATAAAAGCAACCAACATATTTTGTGGATGATCTTCATGTTTTACTATAGCGTCGCTAGTTAATTTTTCATGACGGAAAAACTGATTAATATTGATATATCCGTATAAAGAATAAATTTTAAAAGCAATTTTTTGTATCGGATGCAATAGATCAAATAATGGGCTTTGTGATTGAATAGAATAATGCTGTAATTTAGATTTTTCTAATAGGTTTTTAAATTTTTTATATAATTTTTCAATTAATTTTTCATCTAAGGTCAAATGACTTAAATTAGCGTTATTGATTAAAAGACTTAAATTGATATCTTCATTTTCTAAAGTCAATATATAATCACCATCCTCAAAGCGGATTTGACTATTTTCGTCTATTTTTTCAAGTATTGCTTCTATAAGACGTGTGGCATCTGTTTTATTGATAGGTCCATGCATCAGACCATCTAAAGCAGCCATGATATCGGTTGTTGCTCTACCATCATTTTGTGCTCTTCGCCGATGATCATGACGATACGCTGCACCGCCATTGCTATTGCCATTGAAGTATTGTTTAGCTGTGTACCAAAATGGACTATCTTTTTTGACCTGATCCTTTATATGAAGTTTCTCAAGCAATAGATTGATATCTATATTCATCATATCAAGTTTATCAAGAAATGGAGTGATTATTATATCCATCTGTTTTAATTGGTTTGCGAGAGTATTAGTGCTTAATTTGCCCGATCGAAAATCATGTTTCAAATCTTTATAACTACTTAACATTACTATGCCATCTATTAGCTAACCGACTAATTTACCACTTTTCACCCTCTATGTCAACGGGCTCTTATGATTTTAACCTATTGTTTTTAAATTGATTTTCTAATAAAAAAGAAAATTTCTTAAAAAGGTTAAGTAAGAAAAGATGGCATAATATCTTTTCTTAGTCAATTGAGATAAGAAAAGATAGTCATATAGTAGATAGAAGTGATAAATTAATGCTTTTATGATTGAGTATATAACGGTTAATATCATGCAGATAAATGAGAATCTCATCTTACAATCTGGAGATATCAAGCTCTCCCCTATTACCGAAGCTGACCAATGCGCGCTAGTCAACATTGCCCAAGATCCACGGATTTGGCAATATAATCCAAGTTTTACAGATCCAGATGATTTTATAGAAAAATGGTTTAACAAAGCCTTAGAGCATAAAAAACAAGGAAGCCGCTACCCTTTTATAATTCGTTATCAAGACAAGCCTATTGGTTCAAGTAGTTTTTACGATATAGACAATGACAGTAATACTGTGACCATTGGTTATACATGGTTACATCCTAACTACTGGGGTAAAGGGATCAATACATCGGTTAAGCACTTGCTGTTAGACTATGCTTTTAATGTATGCAAAGTGCGAGAAGTTTATTTCGTGATTGATGTTTTAAATTTACGCTCGCGTGCTGCGGTTATAAAATTAGGCGCTAAGGAAAAAGAAATTTATCGTAATCATCTCAAGCGACCTGATGGTACGATGAGAGATTCGGTTGTATATGTTATGCATTCTTTTTCAATCCTTAACATATAAAAGAATATCTCCAGGCTGGCAATCTAATGTTGCCAAATCATTTATTGATGCAGCATTTAAATCAACTAGCACAACATGCGTGCCTTGTTTAGCAAAGGCATGAGCAATAGCTTGTCCTATACCACCACTAGCGCCTGTGATTAATGCGATTTTATTTTGCATATGTTATATATCTTTGATACTCGTAAATTAATTTACTTGGCATTAACCCTTCTTAACTTCCTTTTCAATTCGCTCACCAATTTGCGGATCAATATTTTTCCAATATTCAAAAGCTCTCTCTAACACAGCTTGTGTGACGCCATCTTTTAAATGGCCCGCAACATTGTTCACCAATCTTTCACGTGCTGCATCATCCATTACTTCTCGCACTAGCGTGCCTGCTTGTCCAAAGTCATCATCATCTTTGCGAAGTGTATATGCTTCTCGCACAAAATCTCCGCTTGCTTCCCAAGTTGCAATTTCTGGATTTTTTGTAGGATCTGCTTGTGGTCCGCCTTTGGAATTTGGGGCGTAAATAGGATCGGATGCATTTTCAATACGCATTAAACCATCTTTACTGTAGTTATGAACGGGGCATTTAGGTTTGTTTACCGGAATTTGTTTGTAGTTTACGCCTAATCTTGCGCGATGCGCATCTGCGTAAGAAAATACTCTGGCAAGCAACATTTTATCTGGGCTAATTCCAGTACCAGGAACCATGTTATTGGGTTCAAACGCAGCTTGTTCAATTTCGGTATGATAATCACTAGGATTACGATTTAAAACTAAATTTCCAACTTTGATCAGTGGGTAATCTGCATGCGGCCATACTTTGGTTAAATCAAAAGGATTAAATCGGTAAGTTTGCGCATCTTTAAATGGCATAATTTGCATATGTAAAGTCCAGCTTGGAAATTCAGTGCGCAAAATTGCTTCATAAAGATCTCGGGTATGGTAATCACCATCAGAACCTGCAAGTTTATCTGCTTCTTGTTGAGTCAAGAATTCGTTACCTTGATTGGTTTTAAAATGATATTTCACCCAAAACTTTTCATTATTAGCATTTACCCACATGTAGGTATGACTAGAATAACCATTCATATGACGCCATGTTTTTGGAATACCACGATCGCCCATAAGTATAGTGACTTGATGTGCAGATTCAGGAGAAAGTGTCCAGAAATCCCATTGCATATCATGGTCACGTAAATTATTATTGACACGACGTTTTTGTGAACGAATAAAGTGCTGAAATTTCATGGGATCGCGCACAAAGAAAACTGGGGTGTTGTTGCCAACTAAATCAAAATTTCCTTCTTCGGTATAGAACTTTACTGCAAATCCACGTGGGTCACGCCAGGTATCAGGACTACCCCGCTCGCCTGCTACAGTTGAAAAACGAATAAGCACATCTGTTTTTTTACCTTTTTGAAAAACACCTGCTTTAGTATATTTGCTGACATCTTCCGTGACTTCAAAATATCCAAATGCACCACCACCTTTAGCATGCGGCTGACGCTCTGGAATTCTTTCACGATTAAAATTTGCCATCTGTTCAATTAAATAATGATCATGTAGCAGAATGGGACCATTGGGTCCAATGGTAAGAGAATGTGCATCACTTGGTACAGGTATTCCAGCATCAGTAGTAGTGAATGTTGGTTTATTGCAATCGTTTGTCATGTTAATACCTTCATTTTGGAGTAAATGGATATTGTATCAGCAAATTAAGACTTGCTAATAGTACTTTAAATCAAAGGATTTACTTAGTTGGATAATTCTAAACTTCCGAATTAAAACATGTAATTTGAAATTATTGATAATGCTTCTACTCGCTTTTTTTGTGTGCGAACAATTAAGTGCTATGATATTATCTTTATTAGATAATCATTTAAGGATGAATGATGAAACGCATTTTATTTCTTGGACTCTTCAGCAGTCTTTTTTTCACCTCTGCGCATGCATTAGAAGATATCGGTTTTTATGCGGGTATTGATGCTACAGCTACTTGGTGGGAATTTAAAGTAGACAACAAAATACAAGAGCCTTTTAGCGAATTTAGCCACAATTATACTGTTAACGACTGGAACTATAGCGCACTCTTTCGTGTTGGCGGTTACTTTCTTTGGGGTAATGATGAACGCATATTTACTGCAATAGAAATATTTGGCCAGCCCAATGACATGTATTTTCTTTATGAGACAGGCACACCTATTTTTGCTACACCTGCAACGTCTACCATTCAAAAAACGGAAAGTACCTATACATTAGGTGGTCAATTAAAACAAGGTTATATTTTTGATGTAATGGATGAAGATTTGCTAGTCTTTGCTACTGCCGGATTAATCTATACGCAATTCAAAGTCATGTCTGATTTCCTGTCAAACGGCAGCGAACCTATCCTCGGTGTTTTTCAGGAAGATAAATTTTATCGCCCAGCTTTGCGGCTCGGCGCTGGAGCTGAATGGTTTATCACTGACAATCTCGGGTTAGATATACAAGCTGCTTATGATTTTTACGAAAGTAAAACGCTGACGCTTGTCAATCAAGTCCTTGTGAATAATCAATACTTCATCACAGAAACAGCGGGCACCACAGACTTTGATCCCCGTGCATTGACCATAGGGCTTGGTTTTAACTTTTATTTTTCAGCCATTATCGATGAGGATAACTGATGCAAAAAACTATTTTAACCCAAGTCATTTTATTAATCACATCTACTGCCTCTTCATCTGTGTTTGCAGCGGCTTTTTACAATGATTTTCAAAGCGCATCTGCCATGGGCAATGCATTTGTTGGTTCAGGAGTTGCAGGCGATGATATCAGTATGATGTTTTATAATCCAGCTACAATAGCATTATTCGATGAACAACAATTTGTTGTAGCAGGCTTTTATGAAGGAACCCACGGCGAATTTACTGTAAATACTGCAACAGATACATTCGGCGCCCCCAAATTAGACGCACCTGGACAACAATATGATGTCTTACCACATCAATTTAGCGGCGCGATTTATACCGCGATGCCTATTGATGAATATTTTACCCTGGGTGCAAGTTTGACTTCTCCTTATGATGGTTACAGCGATTACTCTAATAGTGCGGTAGAAAATACTGCGCGCCAAACACTACTACGTACTTATACAGGCAATTTGAGTCTTGCCATGGAAGTCACTGAAGAACTGTCATTAGCTGCGGGCGCA
>JBEKTV010000005.1:0-12661 GCA_049515675.1 Gammaproteobacteria bacterium
CAAATGCTTCACTTAATGTTGACACTGCTTGCGTAGGCAATTCTTCAGTACCAATTTCTATTAACAAATCAGCATGATTCATTGATCTAATCCTTCTTCATACGCCTTTGCAATCGCGCAAGCTAATTTACGCACCCGTAAAATATAACGCTGACGCTCACTCACAGAAATCGCACGACGCGCATCGAGTAAATTAAATGTGTGCGAAGCTTTTAATACTTGCTCATACGCAGGTAATAATAAATTTTCGTTTAATAATTGTTCTGCGCTTTTTTCATATTGTTCAAATTGGGTAAATAATAAACCGGTGTCAGCTTTTTCAAAATTATAAGTCGATTGCTGTTTTTCGTTTTCTAAAAATATATCACCGTAAGTCACAGGACCATTAGGCGTATTCGCCCAAACAATATCAAACATACTGTCTTTGTTTTGCAGATACATTGCAAGGCGCTCTAAGCCGTAGGTTAATTCGCCGGTCACTGGATGACAGGAAATTCCACCCACTTGCTGGAAATAAGTAAATTGCGAGACTTCCATCCCATTTTGCCACACTTCCCAACCAAGACCCCAAGCACCTAATGATGGTGATTCCCAATTGTCTTCAACAAAGCGAATATCTTGGGTTTTCACATCAATACCTAAATGAATCAGGGAATTTAAATACAATTCCTGAATATTCAAAGGCGAAGGCTTTAAAATCACCTGAAATTGATAATAATGTTGTGTCCGATTAGGATTTTCCCCATAACGACCGTCCGTTGGACGACGACATCCTTGCACATAAGCACAAGACCAAGGCTTAGGCCCTATGGCTTTTAAAAAAGACGCCGGATGAAAAGTCCCAGCCCCCATTTCCAAATCTAAGGGCTGTAAAATCACGCAACCTTGCGCAGCCCAAAATTGCTGCAAGGCAAAGATTAAATCCTGAAATGTTTGTGGTGATTGAGTATGCATGCAATATCATGGCACAAAAACCCTAAATTACGCAATAAAATATCCAGATAAAGGCATCGCAAAACACCCACAAAATTCTTTCCAAACGGGTGGCACGCGATATTGCTGCGCGCAACCTGCGAGCACTAAAAGTAATATCGCGGGACAGACCCCGTTTGGATGTGAGCCAACAGTTTTGCGTATTCCTCAAATAAGATATAATGCCCCCATGAACATTTATATCAACGGTAAGGCGCAAGACCTTATCGCAAACCTATCCATACAAGAATTAGTTAATCAGCTTGATCTTGGCAATAAACGTTATGCCCTAGAACTCAATCAAGCGATTTTGCCACGTAGTCAATATGCCGCAACTTTATTAAGTGACGGCGATAGAATTGAAATCATCCATGCAGTAGGAGGCGGATAAATGAGCGACCCATTAATTATTGCCAATAGACAATTTGACTCACGTTTAATGGTAGGCACGGGTAAATATAAAGATTTACAAGAAACCCAAGAAGCGATTAAAGCCTCGGGAGCTGAAATTGTGACCTTTGCTTTGCGACGAATTAATATTGGTCAAGAAAAAGACCAGCCTAATTTACTCGATTTTATTTCACCTAATGATTATACAATGCTGCCAAATACCGCGGGTTGTTATACGGCGCAAGATGCTGTGCGCACTTGCCAATTAGCGCGCGAATTATTAGACGGACATGATTTTATAAAATTAGAAGTATTGGGCGATACCAAAACTTTATTTCCGAATGTGATTGAAACGCTAAAAGCTGCGGAAATGTTAGTCAAAGATAATTTTAAAGTATTAGTGTATACAACAGATGATCCCATTTTAGCCAAACAATTAGAGGAAATTGGCTGTGTTGCGATTATGCCTTTAGCTGCACCGATTGGATCAGGCTTAGGTATTCAAAACCGTTATCACATTCGTTTTATTATTGAAAATGCAAAAGTGCCGGTGATTGTTGATGCCGGTGTAGGTACAGCATCTGATGCAGCAATTGCAATGGAATTAGGTTGCGATGGTGTATTAATGAATACTGCCATTGCAGAAGCAAAAAATCCTGTATTAATGGCACGCGCAATGAAACATGCGCTTCAAGCTGGACGTGATGCTTATTTAGCAGGTCGCATGCCCAAACGTCCTTATGCCAGCGCTTCATCTTCTACAGAAGGTTATTTCTTTTAATGTTAAAGCGCACGATTCATAGTTTTGTACGTCGTGAAGGACGCATGACTAATGCGCAACAAATAGCGTTTACAACTTTGTGGCCGCATTATGGAATAGACATCACCCCCGATACCGTTTTAGATTTTAATAAAATTTTTAACCGCAATGCCCCCACTGTTTTAGAAATTGGTTTTGGTAATGGCGAAGCCTTAGTGGCTATGGCGATGGATAAACCCGAAGTTAATTTTATTGGCGTAGAAGTGTATAAATCTGGCACAGGCGCATTGTTTAATACTTTGCAGGAACACAATATTACCAATACGCGTGTGATGTTAACTGATGTTGTGCCGTTATTATCCAGTGTTATTCCGGCGCACAGTTTAACCCATGTGTATATTTATTTCCCCGACCCTTGGCCTAAGAAAAAACACCGTAAACGCCGGCTGTTACAAACTGAATTCTTAGATTTAATTAAGCGCGTACTTATTCCAGGTGGTTATATTCACTTTGCGACGGATTGGCAGGATTATGCGCATCATGCTTTAAAAGTGTTATCAGAACATCCCGGCTTTAAACGGGTTGAAGATCAAAGCCAAATTCCATTTTATTGCGCACGTCCTAGCACCAAATTTTACCGTAAAGCCCTGCAGCTAGGTCATAAAATTACAGATTTGAGTTATCAAGCCGTTTAATGTCTATAACAATAATAAACGGTGCATTATGTTAAAGAACAGAAAACTAATATTTGTGTTGCTCTTTATCTTGCTCAGCCTTCCCTTTGCCGCAGCAACGCACCAGGCAACTATCATACTCAACGCATTTGAAAGCCGTCCATAATTCACATATCATCTATACAATATCTGAAATTAAGGAAACTTCGTGAATTTACCTCCTTTGACCATTATTGGCGCAGGACATATGGCCACTTATTTATTAAATGGTCTTGCCCACGCAGGCGTTGATTTAAGCCAAGTGTGTATTACGGATACGGATGAAGCAAAGCTTGCACACTTAGCCCAGCGTTTTTCAGTACAAACAAGTACTGATAACAATACGGCTATTGCGAGAGCTGAAATAGTGTTACTTGCCATTAAACCGCAAAGTTTAAGTACTTTTGCGCAGCAACATCGCGATGCATTTTCACACTTACCTATTGTGATTTCGATTTTAGCAGGAATGCCAATTGCACAAATCAGTGCACTATTAGGCCCATTACCCATAGTACGCGCCATGCCTAATATTTTAGTGGCCTTATCACAAGGCAATACCATTTTATTTGCCCCTAAACATTATCATGTGGTTGAGCAAATATTTGCACAATTAGGTGTGGTGAAATGGGTAGGAGCCGAAAATCAATTAGATGCTTATACCGTATTAACAGGCTGCGGACCGGGTTATTTATTTTTTATCATGCAATCTGTGATTGATGCCGCAGTTGCATTAGGCATCCCTGAAAATGATGCCAAGACTGAAGTGTTACAATTATTTGCAGGTAGCGCACGCATGGCTTTAGAGAGTCATCATTCCTTAGTTGAATTGCAACAACAAGTGGCATCAAAAAAAGGCGTTACTGAGCGCATTTTAACATCACTCACAGAACAACATACGCAAGCCATTTTTAAGCAAGCGTTTTTAGATGGATTTACCCGTAATCAAGAATTAAAAAATCATAAGGAATAATCATGACTCCACTGATTCAAGCCGGCATGTTTTTAATCGATACAGTATTCACGTTTTTTATTTTAAGCGTAATACTACGCGTTTTATTCGAAGCCATACACGCAGATTTTTATAATCCTGTAAGTCAAATGATTTTAAAGGCCACGAATTTTTTACTGTTGCCTGTGCGTCGCATTGTGCCGCCTTATAAAAACATGGACTATGCCAGTGTAGTATTGGTATTGATTTTAGCGTTTTTCAAACAAGGCTTGTTAATTTTATTATCTGCTGGAAAATGGGGCAGTCCTTTTGGATTATTATTATTAGGTATTGCCGATGTCGTCAATCTACTGTTTTACATTTATTTGTTTGCGCTGATTGCTGTCACTGCGGGCAATTGGCTTAATATCGCAGGCAATCCACTGCTGCAAATTGCCGCGCAATTAATTAATCCTTTATTAAACCGTATTCGCGCTTATTTACCTACAAGTGCAGGCTTTGATTTTTCACCGTTAATTCTTGCCGTTGTGTTAATTCTTATCGATCTTTTAGTTATCCAATTTATTGCACATCTTGGTATCAATCTCTTAATCTCCGCATAAGATAAAACTTTTACAATAAACTATTTCATTAAGTAAAAAAATCGGTATAATGCTGGTTGTTTTTCTATATTTTACAATGACTTACAGTCATATTAATCGATACATATCTGGTATTATTAGGTGTTATGAGTAGATTTGTTAAAGTGGGCCAAGCCGCAAGAATTCTTGGTGTATCTGTACAAACCCTGCGTCGCTGGGAAGAACGTGGCCAATTACTGCCTGAACGTCGCAGTGATGGTGGTACACGCTATTACGATTTGGAAAAATTACTCAACCTTAAAGATGTTGAAACTGATCTCACGATTGCTTATGCACGCTCATCTGCGCCAGAAGACAGTGATGCATTTAAACAACAAGTGCAACAACTCGAAGCTTATTGCACCCAAAAAGGCTGGCATTATGAAATTATTCGCGACAAAGGTTCAGGTGTTGATCACAATAAATCCGGTTTGCGTAAATTACTGAATTTAATTATCGATAAAAAAATTAAACGTTTAGTGATCACCAATAAAGACCGCTTGTTACGTATCGGTGCCGAATTAGTATTTGCCTTATGCGCTGCAAGAAAAATCGAAGTGGTGATTTTAAATAATCATGAGCAACCCGATTTATGCGAAGAAGAATTGCTAGAAGATGTGCTAGAGCTCATCACCACATTTCATGCAAGACTTTATCAAACCTCCAGTGAAACGCACCAAAAGCTTATGGAAATGGTGCGCGCATTTTCAAACAGCAGTAGTTGATTTACGCAGTAAAATATAACTAATCACACCTGAGAGTAAAGATCCCATCAAAATACCGAGCTTACTTTCATCAAAATAAGTAATATTGACATCTTGGAACGCAAGGGATGCAATAAATAAGCTCATAGTAAAACCTATTCCGCAAAGTGTTGCGCCTGCATATAACATGGGCCAAGTCGTGCCACGTAACATTTGCGCAAATCCACATTTAATGGCCATCGCAACAAATACAAATACGCCGATCTGTTTTCCTAACAATAATCCTAGAGAAATACCAAGTGTTATTGGATTAAATAAATCACTCCACGTACTGCCTGCAAATGATAAACCCGCATTGGTAAATGCAAACACCGGCACAACAAAATAAACCACCCAAGGTTGTAAATTATGCTCAAGACGTAACAATGAAGAAGCGGCTGATTCTTCCTTGCCGCGATGGGGAATCATTAACCCTAAGGCCACACCCGCGAGCGTTGCATGTACGCCAGATTTTAATACAAAAAACCACATTAATATCCCAAGCAACATATAAGGCGTTAATGGCCGCACTTTTAAGCGATTTAACACAAACAATAATAATAAACATGATAGGGCTAATAACATTGAGCCAAAAGATAATTGTGAGGTATAAAATAAGGCAATCACAATAATGGCACCAATATCATCAAAAATGGCGAGCGCTAATAAAAATGCCCGCAAAGCCCGTGGCACACGCGGACCTAATAAAGCCAATACACCTAAAACAAAAGCAATATCAGTTGCAACTGGAATCGCCCAGCCTTTCATATAAGTGCTGTCGCCATGATTAAATAATATATAAATAACTGCAGGCACAATCATGCCGCCTAAGGCGCCAATTGCGGGCAATGCAACTTGTGAGGGTTTGGATAAATCACCTTCAAGAAATTCACGTTTAACTTCAAGACCAATTAATAGAAAAAACAACGCCATTAAACCATCGTTAATCCATAGTGTCAGCGGTTTAACCAAGTTATGCGCACCCACACTAATGCTAAATGGCATATTAAGTATGTTGACATAGGTTTCTAAAAATGTGGAATTGGCAAAAATCAGCGCTAAAATCGCTGTGCCAAATAATAAGCCGCCACCTATGAGTTCGCGTTTTCTATTGCTGTCCATCAAGCACTCCAGTCTAAATAAAGAAAAGATTGTATCATATAGAGATTAGTACACCCAATCTCTAGCGGGTAAAAAATCTTGATATAACGCAGCTTCTGGAGAGTCTTTCTGAGGTTGCCACTGATACTGCCAGTGAACAACGGGCGGTAGAGACATTAAAATAGATTCCGTGCGACCACCACTTTGTAGACCAAATAAAGTCCCACGATCGTAGATTAAATTAAATTCCACATAACGGCCACGGCGATAACATTGAAAGTTACGCTCACGCTCTCCAAATGTTCTCTCTTTGTTCTTATTTAATATGGGTAAATAAGCCGGTAGAAAACCATTACCTACAGCTTGCATAAAAGCAAAGCAGCGATCGAATTCCCATTCATTTAAATCATCAAAAAATAAGCCGCCTATGCCGCGGGCTTCTTGTCTATGTTTTAAATAAAAATACTCATCACACCATTTTTTAAATCGTGGGTAAACATTTTCTCCATAAGGTTCGCACAATGTTCTCGCGGTTTGATGCCAATGTACGCAATCCTCAACATTAGGATAATAAGGTGTCAAATCAAATCCGCCGCCGAACCACCAAATCGGCGCCTGACCTGATTTTTCAGCAATTAAAAACCTAACATTCATATGGGTAGTAGGCGCATAAGGATTGTGCGGATGTAAAACTAATGAAACCCCTAAAGCTTGAAAACTACAGCCAGCTAATTCAGGACGTTGTAATGTTGCAGCTCTAGGCAATTCATCCCCATAAACATGAGAAAAATTAACCCCACCTTGTTCAATCACATTTCCCTTAATCACCCGAGTACGCCCGCCACCACCTTGCTCGCGCGTCCAGTTGTCTTCTATGAATTTTTGGCCATCTATGGCTGAAATCTCATTACAAATAGAATCTTGTAGATTAAGTAAATAGGTTTTTATGGTTTGAATTGGGGTATGCATGGTTATGAGTATGATAAAAATTCTGGTCTGGGTTGTCAATCTTAGTTTGTTTTATAAGGAAGACGCAAAACTTTGGATTCCCGTCCAAACGGGCCCGGTCACGCGATATTGTTTTAAGTGCTCGCAGGCTGCGCGCTTAAAACAATATCGCGTGCCACCCCTTTGGAAAGAGATCTGTAGGTGTTTTGCGTATGCTTTATCCAGATATTTAGAAGTTTTATTAAATAAAAATATCCGGATAAAAGTATACGCAAAACCCCCACAGAATTCTCCTCCAAGTGGGTGGCCGAAGACTTCCGTTTTTCGCGCGCAGCCTGCGAGCACGAAAAAGGGAATCGAGGACAGGACCCGCTTGGACGGGAGCCCTCAGTTTTGCGTATCTCCATTTAAAAGCAATCTTGGATTATCAGAAAAAACACTACAAACACCGCGATCAAACAACTCAAAAGCCAACTTTTGATCATTCACAGTAAACGCCAAAACCTCCAACCCACGATCCAACATTTCTTTTACTTTATCAACCGTCAAGATAGGATAATGCAAGCTCAAAGCATACATTGGAATATCTTGTTGCAACGCATGCTCAACATCATCCCAATTATCCGCAACCAAACCTAATCTATACGCAGGTGAAGCTGTGTAAATAATTTTCAAGGCTTCCATTTCTTGAGATGAAAATAATATATTTTCAGGCTGATAAAACTTAAATAAATTTAAAATATCTAAAGTCATTAATGCAGTTTGATGCGCAAACTCTTTTGTGGTTTTTAATTCAATATTTAAGCTCAAGTCCAAATCTGCGCAACAGCTTAATGCTTCTATTAAAGTAGGGATGCGGTCATGAAAATGTTTGATTTGTGAAAAAGGCGTTTGGTGCACGTTTTGATCAAGATCTAGAATTCTTTTAAATGTATCATCATGATGAATAATCGCAATATTATCTTGCGTTAACATCACATCAAATTCTACCCAAGTTGCGCCCAATTCCTGCGCTTTTTTAAATGCGATTAGGGTATTCTCGGGCGCAATTTGACTTGCGCCCCTATGAGCAATCACTTTAGGCAGATGCATGGGTAATTTCTTTAATGGTATGAGAAATAAGCGGCAAACCGGTGCTGTCATTAAATTCTGCAGCGGCGACGACGCCAAGTTCAGCAATTTCTTTAGCATCTAAATCAGGATTATCATATTGCGTATACATTGCACCTAAAGCATATTCATTACCTGAACCATAAGCATAATAAGAATTAAATTGTTGAATATCACGATAAGCACCGACTGCAAAAATACCATAAGGATTAATCAATAAAATATCCAGGGTATTAGTTTCAAATCCAGAGTCTTCGCTTTTTGCTTCAAAAAAATAATCTTCTTTTAATGCTTTTTGAAAATCACGCCAATATAAAAATATATCTTCAACGCTACGCAATAATATTTCCCCTTCTTGCTGGGAGAAGAAATGTTTTAAGGCATTAAAACCAGCCGCAGGACCTGTGACGGCAATATAATTTTCGCCAATGTGCATAATTTTGCTGTGATTGACCACGTATTTAGCAGAGTTTTTCTCTCCACCCCATTTAATTAAAGTATCGCAAGCAATTGCAATATGACCATTTTTACGCACGGCGGTGACTGTTGACATGATTTAGTTCCTTATTCTTTAGCAAGTCTTAAAATTTCTTTACTTAATGCATCAGATAAATAATATCCTGCTGACTTAAGTTCCTCAATGAGAGGTGATACAGCATGAATTAAATTCTTTTGCTTTGCCAGCAATAATATACCTGCTGTTCCAATTATTTTTAATCCCAATTCTTTGGCAGCACTACGTCCCAATTTCTCATCAATCAATAATCTTGAATCTAATTGTAAAGCCAAGGCAATTGCAGATATTTCACCATTATCTAAGATATCAAAAAGTGTAGCGTGTTTTTGAAAATCAACATCTGGATGTATTTTAATAAGATTTTGATCAATGAATTTGCGAATATCCTGGGCCCCGGGACGCGACAAATCAGCTATACATTCATCCAGCACCGTCTGTGGAATGATAACCGTGCCAAATAGCTTGGACAATAAAACCATATGATCTATGCGTGCAAAAGCAATCAGCGGACTGGTGTCCGCCACAATGATTTGATTACTCAAAATCCTTGAGCTCCTGTGCGATTTCAGAGGGTGCATAATTAACTACAGGTATACCTAAATGCCCCAACTTTTCTATAAATGCTTCTATTGATAGGCCTGCCAACTTGGCTGATTTACCTAGGGTCAAAGTTCCTTCTCTGTATAATCTTATGGCCATCGCAGGCCGCAAGCCTAAGTCTAATAAATCTTCACTAAAGGGTACAGCAAGGAAAACTGGATGACCGTGTTTGGTAATGAGAGAGAGTTTACCTATTTCAGCATCATGAATCAACGCCCCGGTATGTTCTCGTAAATCTCTTACTGTAAAAGTATCCATTAGCCCCTCTTTTTTTAAATTGTTCTATCAAATGATAGCACAATTTAAAAAGAATGTGATAATTAGGGGTAATTTTAATGGTATATCATATTAAAATGTGGGGTTGGTTTTCATAAAGTTTACGAGTATCCTACGTTTTTCGACATAGAGATGATGATGATAACCAATCTATTAGCCACGCTTAATGAGAAGCAACAACAAGCCGTCAGCGCACCGCCTAATCATCAATTGATTTTAGCAGGCGCGGGTAGTGGTAAAACTCGGGTATTGATTCACCGTATTTCTTGGTTGATTGCAAGTGGTGAAGCATCTCCTTATTCCATCTTGGCAGTGACTTTTACCAATAAAGCGGCCAATGAAATGCGTGCGCGTATGAGTGAGACTTTGCAAACTTCGGTTGCGCAAATGTGGATAGGTACGTTTCATGGTTTAGCGCATCGGTTATTACGCATGCATTGGCAAGATGCGGGTTTGCCTGAAGGTTTTCAAATTTTAGACAGTGATGATCAATTAAGATATGTTAAACGCGTAATTAAATATTTAGAATTAGACGATACCCGCTGGAAACCTAAGCAAGCACAAAGTTTTATTAATGCGAAAAAAGATGCGGGTTTGCGGCCAGAACACATTGAGCCTGGTTTTGATTTATTTGTCAAAACGCAGTTACGTATTTATCAAGAATATGAAAATATTGTGAGACAAGCAGGCGTAGTTGATTTTGCGGAAATTTTATTACGCACTTATGAATTATTGCGTGACAATCCAGTATTGTTAACACATTATCAGCAACGTTTTAAATATATTTTGGTTGATGAGTTTCAAGATACCAATGCGATTCAATATGCTTGGCTTAAGCAACTGGTTGGCAATGAAAATTATTTAACCATAGTCGGTGATGATGATCAATCCATTTACGGCTGGCGCGGCGCTAAGATTGAAAATATTCACAGATTCACTAAAGATTTCCCCAATGCGCAAGTCACAAGACTTGAGCAAAATTATCGCTCAACTCAAACAATTTTATCGGCATCTAATGCTTTAATCAGCAATAATACTGGCCGCCTAGGCAAAGAATTATGGACTCAAGATGCAGAGGGTGAAGACATTGCAGTATATGAAGCATTTAATGAAATTGATGAAGCGCATTTTATTACTGCTGAAATTAAAAAATGGGGACAATTAAATTCTTATTCTGATGTGGCAATTTTATATCGCTCAAACGCACAATCACGGGTATTAGAAGAATCTTTAATTCAAGCCAATATTCCTTATCGTATTTACGGCGGACAGCGATTTTTTGAGCGTGCTGAAATTAAAGATGCGCTCGCTTATTTACGCTTAGTGACCAATGGTCATGATGGCGCAGCATTTGAGCGCGTGATTAATTGGCCAACTCGTGGCATTGGCGATGCGACCCAAAATTTAATTCGTGAGCAAAGCAGGAGCGCGCAACAATCCTTATGGGATGCGGCAGAAGCTGTGATCGCGCAAAATATTTTATCTGCGCGCGCGGCAAAATCTTTACAATTGTTTTTAAATTTAATTGCGCAATTACGTGAAACCGTTTGGAATTGTGATAATTTATATGAACAAGTAGAAGCGGTGATTAAGGGCAGCGGATTAATCGAACAATATCGCGCAACCGATAGAGATAAAATGTTATCGCGGTTAGAAAACTTAGAAGAACTCATTACCGCAGCACGCACCTATCAACCTGAACATGATGAAGGTTCCAAATTAAATAGTTTCTTAGCGCACGCCGCATTAGAAGCCGGCGAAGAACAAGCCGATGAACATCAAGCTTGCGTACAATTAATGACCTTGCATTCTGCAAAAGGCTTAGAATTTCCTTTAGTATTTATGTGCGGATTAGAAGAAGGTTTATTTCCTCATCAAATGGCGATTGCAGAACATAAACACGTCGAAGAAGAGCGACGTTTATGTTATGTCGGCATGACGCGGGCAATGAAAAAATTAGTATTAAGCTACGCACAAATTCGGCGCTTTCATGGACGCGAAGCCATGAGCCCGCCCTCACGTTTTATTAAAGAAATTCCCGAAGAATTTTTATCACCGGTACGTGTGACTAAAGCAAAAAGTGCTAGCGGCGGATATCGTACAGTTTCCAATTATCAAGTGCCTAATCCTATCCAAGCAGCTCTACCATTTCAACTAGGCGCACGTGTTAGACATGAAAAATTTTCTGACGGTACAATATTAGCTTATGAAGGTCAGGGTGAACATGCCAGAGTACAAGTGAATTTTGATAAATATGGATCAAAATGGTTGGTACTCGCTTATGCAAAATTGGTTGAAATTAAGCAGAGTTGTTTTCTTTAATTCATTACGTTACCGTAATAGCATCGTTTTAGTAATGTTGTACGTTGAGGCATAGCATTGGAATTAAAAAATGCTCGAATATCTTTAGCAATCGATTCTAGATCATTAAACTTAATATAAGCACATTCTTGCTTACCTTGTTGCTGTCCCTATATATCAAATATAACATAATTAATATAGATAGCATGGGTTATTTTGCTTTTTGGGACGCATTTTCTATCATCCGACGGGTATGCTACTTGGGGAAATAAATGCGAGGATTAATAACATTTTATTCTGTACTTATGTATAAGCACAGATTAGTATAAATCTGTGCTTATACATAAGTACAGATTTAGTATATTATTTATAACTTTTAGTTCATGGAATCTAAAGTTTATATAATACAGATAGTTAAGAGAACAACATGCCAACCATAATCCTACCCGCCATCTGGCTCATCGTATTTATCGTCGGATTACCGCAATTTTCTGAAACGGTGTATTCGCCTGCGCTACCTGATATCGCCCATGATTTAAAAGTGCATGAATCTTTAGTGGAATATACGCTCACTATTTATTTATTAGGTATTGGCCTTGGAACTTTATTTTGGGGCAAGCTTTCTGATCGTATAGGACGTAAGCCTTGTGTAATCGCAGGC
>JBEKTV010000006.1:0-12562 GCA_049515675.1 Gammaproteobacteria bacterium
GCGCCATCTGCTTCACCTTGTTGTTGAAGACCATCAATATCGACTGTTATTTTTGCATGCGATTTATGATCTTTTTTACTCTTGACCTCATAGTCAAGCACGGAAAATACTTGATGTGCATGAGATGATTTTGCTTCTAGTGCTTCATTGATACAATCTTGCAGATCTGAAATAGTAATGGGTTTGCCTTTGTGTAGGATACTATCTAGCATCACTTTGATTCTTTCTAAATATTCATTTTGATAATTTGCTGAAAATATAGTGTTAATATGCTGATTGATTTCATCAATAGATGGACTTTGTGTAAACAGCACTTTATTTTTATCCGCAAAAATCATGTGCTTACTTGCAAAAAAATCGGTATTGTATAAACGGATAAATTCATTTTCATCAGGATAAATCGTAAGCGGTTTTGTCGATGCCTTTAGAATGATATTGGCATCTTTAAGACCATCGCCGGTTAAAATACACACTACTTTTTTGTCTTGTAATTGATCTTTTAATTGTTCTAGTGCGGCAATCGTTGCAGCAGAAGACGTTTCCGCAAAAATACCTTCACTGGTTGCTAATAAATGTTGTGCTTCTAAAATCGCTTGGTCAGTGACAGATACCGCTTTGCCATGAGTGGCATAAATTGCAGCGAGTGCTTTGATGCCATCGATAGGGTCAGGTACTGCAATTGCAGATGCTAAAGTATTAATGCTTTTAAGTGGGGTAATGGTTTTTTCATTTTTATTAAAACTTTGTACAATTGCATCAGCACCGCTTGCTTCAACGCCTATCATTTGTGGCATTTTATTGATAAGTCCTAGTTGATAGTATTCCTGAAAACCTTTGGCATAAGCCGCAATATTAGTACCACAGCCCATAGGGACAATGACGACATCAGGTACATCCAGTGCAAACTGATCGGCTAATTCAAAAGCTGCAGTTTTTTGTCCTTCAATGCGAAATGCATAATCGCCCGCTAAATAAAAACCCATTTTTCTCGCAATTTTTTCAGCAAGTGCTGCGGCATCATTGTATGTGCCTTTGATTTGTACTATGCGTCCGCCAAAGGCAATGACTTGTGCCATTTTATTCATAGGTACGCCTTCAGGCACTAGAATATAACAAGGAATATTGGCTTTTGAGGCATAACATGCGCATGATGCGGCCATATTTCCTGTTGATGCAAGAATAATGGCTTTTGCGCCCAGTTCTTTAGCGACTGATATTTCTAATGCTGAACCTCTGTCTTTAAATGAACCGGTTTGATTTTTACCTTCAAGTTTAAAAAATAATTCACAGTTTAATTTTTTTTCAAGCGCTTGCGAGCGAAGCAGGGGCGTAGCCATTTCTTGCAGTGTCACAAACGCTTCAGGTTTATTAATAGGCATTAACGGTAAATATTTTGTCAAACGCGGTGAGTCTTTTTTGAATGCATCAAGAGAAATTTTTTGTTTGGCTTTATTGAGATCAACCAAAACTTCCCACGGTGTATCAGGACTTGTAAACACAAAACTATTTGTTGTTACTGGCTCTTTGCTAAAAAAACTCACCACTTGATACATATTAATTCTCCGATGGGCGTAGTTGACGTACTTGTCTGCCTACAGTCCAGACTTCTTCATTATGGAGTCTATCAAGTTCTGCTTGCAAACGTTGTTTGTAATCTTCACGACCATTTTCTGTGATCACAACCGCAGCTTCTTTACCGCTGGCAACACTTTCATATAAATCTTTGAATACGGGTGTGACTGCAGCTTCAAATTTATCTTTCCAATCCAGGGCACCGCGTTGCGCTGTAGTTGAGCAATTTGCATACATCCAATCCATGCCATTTTCACCTACAAGTGGTACTAAACTTTGCGTGAGTTCTTCTACCGTTTCATTAAATGCTTCGCTAGGTGAGTGTCCATGTTGACGTAAAATTTTATATTGCGCGGCAATCATACCTGCAAGTGCGCCCATTAATACACCACGTTCACCAAATAAATCGCTAGTGACTTCATCTTTAAAAGTAGTTTTGAATAAATAACCAGAACCAATGGCCCGACCAAAGGCTAATACTTTTTCTTCAGCATGTCCGGTTGCATCTTGATATACGGCGTAACTTGCATTAATACCTTTACCTTTTAAAAATAAAGTTCTGACACTGCGACCAGATCCTTTAGGCGCAACTAATACCACATCGATATCAGTCGGTGGGACAACCTTGGTTTTATCTTGATAAGCGACAGAAAATCCGTGAGAAAAACACAGGGTTTTACCTTTAGTTAAATGTGGTTTTACTTTTGGCCAACATTGCATTTGCGCGGCATCTGAGAGTAGGTAACAAATAAAAGTGGCTTTCGCGCAGGCTTCTTCAATATCAAATAAAGTCTCGCCCGGTACAAAACCATCTTTAACGGCTTTATCCCAAGAGCTAGAATTGGGACGCTGACCGATAATGACAGCAACACCATTATCTTTAAGGTTAAGCGCTTGCGCAGGACCTTGGACGCCATAACCTATCATGGCAATGACTTCATTGGCTAAAATCTTGCGTGCTTTTTCAAGCGGGAATTCATCTTGAGTGATCACGGTTTCATCAACAGCACCAAATTTCATTATCGTCATAACACTATCTCCATTTCATTAGTAATTTTCACATCTAATAACTCGACAACCCGTTGTAGTTTTTTAACCACTAGTACTACAGTTTTTTCATCACCATGTACGGTAATATTAAAAAAAGATATATTTTTATTTGCAGTTGCAAATACATTTAATTGCTGAATATTTAATCTATGCCTTGCAAATATACCAGAAATACGTTGCAACACCCGCAAAGCATTTTCGGTGGTAGCGGTAATCATGTAAACTTTGTCCATGCTGTGTCCTTAAGTTAAACGCATTTCGCCAACGCCAGTGCCGCTTGCAATCATTGGAAAAATATTCTCTTGTGCTTCCACCACAACCTCAAGTAAAAATGCTTCATTTGCTTGTAACATTTCATCTAAACCTGTATTTAATTCAGATCGATCCGAAACACGTTTAGCTTTAATCCCATACGCTTGCGCAATTTTAATAAAATCAGGATTTTTTAAATGCGTAAATGAGTAGCGCTTTTCAAAGAATAATTCCTGCCATTGTCTGACCATGCCTAAATAATTATTATTTAGAATAATGATTTTGACATTGAGATTTTCTTGCGCAATCACGCCTAATTCTTGAATATTCATCTGAAAACCACCATCACCATTAATGACAATCACCGGTGTTTTCGGTTGCGCAAATTGTGCGCCTATGCCTGCAGGGAGTGCAAAACCCATAGTGCCCGCACCACCTGAAGAAATATGCGCATGCGTGCGGTTAAATCGATAATATCGCGCAGCGATCATTTGATGTTGGCCTACGTCGGTGACAATAATGGCGTTACCTTTGGTTTTTTCACTTAACTGATTGACAACTTCAGCCATGCGCAGTTTGTGATGTTTGCCATCAAGTTCTGGTTCAATGACGACTTGATATTCTTTTTTATCATGGTCTTGAAATTGTTTAAACCAATCACTGTGTGAATTTTTGTTGATAAGGGGTAATAATTTTTCTAGTGCTATTTTTGCATCGCTTATCAATGCCACTTCTGTTTTCATATGCTTATCAATTTCCACAGGATCAATGTCAATGTGAATAATTTTGGCTTGCTTGGCATATGAGTTTAAATTACCGGTGACTCTGTCATCAAATCGCATGCCTATGGCGATAATCACATCAGCTTCATTGGTAAGTACATTGGCGCCATAATTGCCATGCATTCCTAACATGCCTACGTACAGTGGATGATCATTCGGTACCGCAGATAAGCCTAATAATGTTTGCGCGATGGGAATATGCGCTTGTTGCGCAAAATTAATTAAGGCTTGCTGGGCATTAGCAATTAATACACCATGACCTGCGAGTATATAAGGTTTTTTGGCTTGATTAATTAAATCAGCCGCTAGTTGTAAACGTGCGATGTCAAGTTGTAAGGCTTCTTTTCTATTCGGTTTATATTGATGCGGCGTATAATCCAACATGCCAAATTGCGCATCTTTAGTAATATCAATTAATACCGGTCCGGGTCTACCCGTATTCGCGATATAAAACGCTTTAGCAATGATTTCAGGAATTTCATCGCTATGGGTAATTTGATAATTCCATTTGGTAATCGGCACGGTAATACCAATAATATCTACTTCTTGAAAAGCATCTGTGCCTAATAAATGACTCGCCACTTGTCCGGTAATACAAACAACCGGCACTGAATCTAACATGGCATCTGCAATACCTGTGACTAAATTAGTGGCGCCGGGTCCTGATGTGGCAATACAAACACCTGTTTTGCCGCAAGCTCTCGCATAACCTTCAGCCGCATGTACTGCACCTTGTTCATGACGCACTAAAATATGTCGGATTTTATGATGCATATCATGTAGCGCATCATATAAAGGCATGATTGCGCCGCCAGGATAACCAAATACGATATCAACACCTTGATGTGCTAATGATTCTAAAATGGCTTTTGATCCGCTGATACGTGTGCTTGTCACGACAATATTCACCTTTATATAAATAAAAAAAAGCCCACTTTAAGTGGGCTTTTCCTGGTTTACTATTTTATCTCCCAGGTGCCCACAGCGCGGTAATAATCACGACCACGACAATAATTTGGCTAACTGAGTTAATAGATAATTTGTTCATAGTTTTTTATACTGAGTTTGAGGGCACTTGTCAAGCCTTGGATTTGGTATATATTTGAATCTTGTGCTAGTCTTCTCACAGGAGATTTTTATTATTTAAATATATAAGCAAAGGAAAATGCATCATGAGAAAAATTTATCTATATTCTTTAAGTTCTTTAGCAGTAATCAGTTCTGCCGCAGCATTTGCTGATGAGGGTGTTTATGTGCCTGAATTAGAAGGTGGTATTACTGCGTCAGTCGGGGTTTTTATCGCTACACCTTCTGCAGCTACTACTGGCGCTGTTAAAAGAAGTGAAGTTAGCTCTACTCCAATATTAACAACAGATGAAACAGAGGTTTTAAATGTAACCCCAGGCTATAATGCAGGAATAGATGCTTCTTTGGGCTACATATTTGAAGATACTGCAAATGGTATCGAAGTTTTCTACCGCAATTATGATATCAATGATACCAATACTTATGACGCTACATTCGGTGAAGATCTGACTCCAATTTCAGTAAGCGACAATCTTGGCTATGAATTAAATACTTTTGATATCATGATTAGTCAATTTATGAATATTGGTCAGCATATGCAAATGCGTTTTAGTGCAGGCGCTTCTTATCTTGAGCTTGAACAAAATGAAACTGGCGCAATTACACCTGCAGGATCATCAGAAACTCTTTACGCAGAAGATACAAGTGAATTCCGCGGTTGGGGTCCACGTCTTAGCATAGATGCACGTTATGACTTTGGTGATGATATCGAAGGATTGGGTATTGTAGCGGGTGGTTCTCTTGCTTATTTCTTAGGGGACTTAGACAGTAGCTCACCAGCTGCATCAGGAAGCTTTACAGAGGGTGTTACGATCGATGTAGTAAATAATGATATGGATAATCAAAACGTAACAAACCTTCGTGGTAATGTAGGTATGGATTATGTTTATTACTTTGATAATGATGAAGGTTCTACTTTAGGGATAGAAATAGGCTATCAAGTCGATTTCTATGATGATTCTATAGCTTATAGTGATGCAGGTATTGATAAATCAACTGTTAATACACAGCCAGTTACATTTAGCGGTCCTTACGCTTATCTCAAAGGCGTGTTTTAAACAATTATTGTGTGAACAAAAAAGGGGCATTTTGCCCCTTTTTTTATGTATTAAATTAAATAGCTAATTTCCTACATAACTTTAGGCGATTTGCTCTGTATCCTCAGGTTTCCCTTAGGTATCATTCTAAGATAAGTTACCTAACCATAACATGCAGGGCAAAATAATGACAAATGATACTATTTCTATACTCGCGGTTGAAGATGAATCTATCAATCAAATGGTTTTTAAGATGTTTTTCAAGACCTTAGGGCTTAAAGCGCATGTTGTTGATACAGGCGCGCAGGCGCTGTTAGAGATTCAAAATCAACATCATGATTATCACTTAGTCTTTATGGATCTTGGCTTACCTGATATCTCTGGCATAGATGTGACTGTGCAAATTAGGCAGTTTGAGCAACAAAATCAACTAGATCCGCTTTATATTTGTGCTTTGACTGCAACTAATGATGAGAAATTGAAACAACAAGCGCTTAAGGTGGGTATGAATGAGTTTATGACCAAACCGATTACCTTAGAGGCAATTAAACAAACACTAGAGGTGTTTAATATTTCACTTGCATGATCTCAAAGGCGATTAAACCTTTTGGGGTTTGCACAGAGACTTCATCACCTTCATATTTGCCAATAATGGCGCGTGCAACAGGGGAAGCATAAGAGATTTTATTGGCTTTGATGTCGGCTTCATCTTCACCAACAATTTGATAAGTGACTTCCTTTTCGGTATCAAGTTCTAGTAAAGTAACGGTGACACCAAAAACAACTTTGCCATCTTGTTCAATGCTACTGATATCGACAATTTGCGCATGCGATAATTTATGCTCGATTTCTTGAATGCGGCCTTCAATAAAACTTTGTTGATTTTTGGCTTCATGGTATTCCGCATTTTCTTTTAAATCACCATGGGCTCTCGCTTCGCTAATGTTGGCAATAATTTGTGGGCGGGCTACGGTTTTAAGTTCGTTTAGTTCATCGCGAAGTTGTTTTTCACCTTGAACAGTCATAGGGATTTTAGTCATTTTGTCTCCTGAATATTTACATGCGCTCGCTGCGATCCTTACGCGCTTTTTCCATTTTCTTAAGTAACCGGTCTCGTTTTACCGAGGATAACAAGTCAATATAAAGCTTACCGTTTAAATGGTCAACTTCATGTTGAATGCATTCGGCGAGTAATTCTGTTGCTTCTAATTCATAAGGTTTACCTTGGCCATCTAATGCTTTTAACAGTACTTTGGTGGCGCGCGGCACTTCATCAGAAACACCAGGCACAGATAAGCAACCTTCATGCATTTTTACCGTCTCGCTTAAAAGGGTGACTTCAGGATTGATGAGTACATACTGGGTTTTCTTATCGCCAATCACATCAATAACAGCAATACGTATATCTAAACCAATTTGAGTTGCAGCAAGTCCAACACCACGTTCTGCATACATGGTTTCAAACATATCGGCTATCAATGTTTGTAGCTTATCATCAAAAACGGTAATCGGTTTAGTATTCACACGTAGCCGCTTGTCCGGCAAAGTGACTAAAGGGTATAAGGCCATTGTTGAAAGTTCCTCATGCAACTTAAAAATGAATGGTGTATTATACGCATAAATGTTTTGAGATAAAACATTTAAGTTATATAGCTCATATTTTAGATGATTTTAAGCTATAATACAGTCATTCTAATTAGAAAAGGATTTCATATGCGTAATATATTCATTGGGGTTGGCATTCTATTGCTTTTAATTGCAATAGGCCTTGGCGTGTTCAAATTTAATCGCGACAATACCGCGAAACAAGCCATTGAAAAAGAGGGTAGTGAAATTACCCAAGTGGCTGTCTATGCTGCAGAAGTGTATGTGTCGCCGCGAACCGGGGAAGGGCATATACATGATTTAGTGGTGGGCAATCCGCAAGGATTTCAAACTCCTTATGCGTTTTCATTTCCTGACATTACCTTAACAATGGATTTACCCTCGTTAACTACTCAATTATTTATTGTGCGTGAATTACATATTATGGCGCCTGATATTAATATTGAGCAAACCAATAACAATAATAATATTCAGGTGATACAAGCGCATGTTAAAGCGTTTGTTGATGCGAATAAGACGAATATAGATGCTAGGGCGCGACGATTTATCATTGAATCATTAACCATAGAAACTGCTAAATTGCATGTCAGCGCACCCTTAATCCAAGCAGAACTTGTCACTATCCCATTGCCGGATATTGATATGGTGAATATTGGTAAAGACCAAGGTGGGGTAACAAGCGCGCAATTAACGCAAATCCTCATGGAGCAAATTAATCTGCAAATCGTACAAGCCATTAAATCACGTGGCTTGGAAAATATGATTGATATTAGCGAGCTTGCGCCGCCATCGCTTACTATTAAAGATCGCATTCGTAATTTTTTCAAACCATTAATCGATGCTAATTGATACACCTTGTATTGGGATTTGTTCTAGCGTTTACGGCGATGCGATTTGTCGCGGCTGTAAACGCACAGCAAAAGAAGTGATAGATTGGAATCGATTTACAACCGCAGAAAAATTAGCCATTTATCAGCGTTTACAAGCGCAAATTGCTGATGTGTTTTTAAAATACATCGATATTGTCGATGCTAATAAATTACAAGAAAAAATCACGCAACATAATATTCGCTTACATCCTCATGTGTTAGATGTTGAAAAGGCGTTTCATTTATTACGATTAGGTGCGAATAAAATTAATCAGATCAATGCTTATGGCTTGCAAATTAAATTAGAATTTTCGTATTTATCATTGACGGAATTATTTAATAAGATAGACAGTGAGATTTACCAGAAGGCAATCACTTCAAAGTAGCCGCACAATACGGCTACATGAAGTGAATATCAGCTTATTTTTTAATAAACTTTTTGAAAATAACAAATACAGCTGAAAGACCTACTAAAATATAAACCAATTTTTGAATAATTGGCATGCTGCCTAATAATAAAGCAACTAAGTCTAGATTAAGAAGACCAACTAAACCCCAGTTAATACCGCCAATTAAAACTAAAATCATAGCGACGCAAAAGAGAGTTCCCTTTTCTTTCATTTCAGTCATCATTTTTGAAGCTCCTAAATTGAGTTAATATCCATAGTTAACTACACACTTACTACTAAAAGTATACTATTTTTCAGAAACTTCAATAAATTAGCCAAAAATACGCCAAGATGCCGGCTGCAAAACCAAAGATATGTCCCTCGAAGGAGGTCCTGACTTCTTGCGGTAATAAGTTCAGCAACAAGCCACCGCAGTAATAAATGCCTAACCCGCCTAAAACTAAGCTAAACGGACTTTGGGTAAAATAGGCTTGCGTAAGGACAAATCCTAAATAGCCCATAATCAAGCCGCTTGCGCCTACATGTATGCCTTTTCGGCCAAATAACCAAACCAGGCTACCACCGACAATAATGATAAAACCACTGACACGATAAAAGACATCAGTACCAAAAGTCAGCATTAAATTAAGCAGTAAAAATAGTGGAATAGTGTTAAAAAACAGGTGCGAGGCATTACCGTGTAGAAAAGGCGAGAAAAAGATACCCGGTAAACCGAATATATTTCTTGGGTATATCCCTAAGATATTGAGGCGATAACCGACCAAAAAATTAACCAGCTGTATCAGCCAAAGCAGCAATAATATACTTAACACAAACTGCATGTTTAGCTGTATTAGGGTGATAGTGGAAGAAAATGTAGTGATTAGGGTTTGCATGCTTAAGATTATAAAGGAATTCAGTGAAAAATTCCCTTGCCAGCATGCTAATAATTAGCGTAGAATCAGCGTCAGCTTTCAGCACTTTTAAGGCTTTTCTTAATTGGGCTGGTTTTATTGTTCTTAACCCGGGGTTATATATGAAAAAAATTTATATTGGCGGTCTTCCTTACAAGGTGACTAGTGAAATGTTGGCAGAAGAGTTTGGTCAGTACGGCGAAATTGAAGACAGTATTGTCATCAGTGATCGCGCAACTGGTCGTTCTCGTGGATTTGGTTTCGTAACTTTTGCTTCTGAGCAAGCGGCTAATGCGTCTTTAGCGCATAATGGTCGTGAGTGGATGGGCAGAACGTTAACTGTCAATATGGCCAAAGAAAGAGATAAATAATATCTTATAGTGATTTTAAGGGGCGAATTCTTCGCCCCTGATATCACTTCTTCTGTGTAGTAGTAATTACCCCACCAGTTAATGTCCAGCGTAAAGCTTCTTTCTTACTCATTTCTACCGAAGTGATGCGATTACGAGGAATATAAACCGTATAACCGCCAATTTGATAACTCATAGGTAAATAAACCGCGATCATGTCACCTGTGGCTAGCCCCTTAGGCGCATCTGTTAAATCACCTGAAGTCACAATACCTAATAAATTCATGCCATCAATGGTCACCACGACCACTTGTTCTTCAGCATTTTGCTTATCATTGCCGGCTAAATATTTCATTAAACCATTAAAGGATTCGTAAATATCACTGACCAGCGGGAATTTGACCAGCAAGTGTTCAAGCCAGTTTTTGAGTTGTTGGAACACCAAAAATTGTAAAATCAGACCAATCAGAAAAATGAATACAATACCAAATAAAACGCCCATACCCGGGATGTACCAATTGGCAGGTAAAATAATATCAAACACGCCTCTGAACAATGATTCAAAAGTAGTGATTAACCAATATAAAACATAAAAAGTCAGTGCTAGTGGTAGAATCGCTAGCAACCCGGTCATAAATAAGCTGTAGAATTTTTTCATAGATATCTCCTTATCGTAGTAGTATATACCTGTTCCACTTCAAATTGCGAAAACCTCGTCATTGCGAGCGTTGCGTTCGCAATGACAGAGCATTCGCATTTTCAGATGAATAATTATTCCCCGCTACTAAATTAAGCTACAATCATCTTTATGACCAAAAAAGACACTGAAAATCATTCAATTACCATCAATAACATTGAGGTAAAACCTGGCACACATGCGATGATAGATTTGCCGATATCACCGCTTTATACTCGCACACCCATCAATATGTCGATTCATGTGGTGAATGGCGCAAAACCAGGGCCACGCTTATTTATCACCTCTGCGATTCACGGCGATGAATTAAATGGCGTAGAAATCATTCGTCGTTTATTAAAATTGAAATTACTCAATCACTTAAGCGGTACTGTTATAGCAATTCCTATCGTAAATATTTTTGGTTTTATTTACCGTTCACGTTATTTACCCGATAGACGCGATTTAAATCGATCCTTTCCTGGCTCTAAAACAGGATCTATGGCTGCACGTATTGCGGATTTATTATTAGAGGAAGTTGTGAGCAAATGCACGCATGGTATTGATTTACATACCGGTGCGGTACATCGTTCAAACTGGCCACAAGTACGCGCGAATTTAAATGACACCCATACTTGTAAACTCGCGCATGCATTTGGCACGCCGGTTTTAATTAATGGTTTACATCTAGAAGGCAGCCTAAGGGGCGCCGCCGTAAATCGTGGCATTCCAACTTTATTGTATGAAGCAGGTGAGGCACTACGTATTGATGAATTTGCCATTCACGTAGGCGTTCGTGGAATTTTAAATGTAATGCGTGAACTTAAAATGTTAAAACCAAAAGACAATCCTGAACCCGTCACTAAACCCGTGATTGCACAGGCGAGTCAATGGATACGCGCAAACGAAGCCGGATTATTTTTAGACCCTATGCCTTTAGGTGAAAAAGTAAAAAAAGGCGATACTTTAGGCATTATTGCAAACCCAATTACCGGCGAGGAAACACCGATTACATCGCCCGTTGCTGGTATTATTATCGGCGTTAATCATTTACCTTTAGTCAATGAAGGTGAAGCCTTATTTCATATAGTGACTTTTAAATCATTTAAGTCGCTGGAAAAAGTCAATAAAGAACTTAAAGCTTTTGAATATGATTTTCTTCAAGACAGTGATTTGTTGTTAAGTTTATGAAAATATTTAGTCTTTTTAATCATCCCATCGCGCCGCAAAGCCGAGGTAAAATCACAATGCGCAGTTTTCCAGATGGTGAGTCCTATATTAAATTTGATGAAGCTGTAAAAGGTGAAGATCTCATTTTTATCGACAGCCTAGATAAACCCAATGAAAAAATAATGCCGCTTATTTTTGCTGCAAAAACCGCAAAAGAATTAGGCGCAAAATCAGTTAAACTCATCGCGCCTTATTTAGCTTATATGCGACAAGATAAACGCTTTAATGAGGGCGAGGCTGTGACTTCAAAAATCTTTGCAGAATTCATTTCGCAATACTTTGATGCACTCACAACAGTTGACCCGCATTTACATCGATATCATGATTTAAGCGAGATTTATTCTATTCATAGTAAAGTGGTTTCTGCTGCGCCTTTTATTAGCAACTGGATTGAAAATCATGTCGCCAATCCTTTACTTATCGGACCTGATAGTGAAAGTGAACAATGGGTTGCGCAAATCGCAAAGAAGATTAATGCACCCTATATTGTGTTAGAAAAGCAGCGACGCGGGGATAGAGATGTCAGTGTCAGCGTACCGAATGTTACAAATTACGAAACACACACACCGGTTTTGGTGGATGATATTATTTCCACAGGTAAAACGTTTATTGCGGCCATAGATCAATTAAATTTAACTTCTATGCCAAAACCCATTTGCATAGGCGTGCATGCTCTTTTTGCGCAAAATGCCTATCAAGAACTTTTGAATGCAAAACCAGCACAGGTAATTACCTGTAATACCATTGCAC
>JBEKTV010000007.1:0-11677 GCA_049515675.1 Gammaproteobacteria bacterium
ATCCAGTGATTTCTACAGAGGTGATGAAATTATTTTCTGAATTTAATCAAGTCGGTGTCACTGTATTGGTGGCAAGTCATGACGTGAATTTAATTTCTAAAATGTCTTACCCTGTTTTTGTTTTAGAAGATGGACACTTATGCAAAGACAAGTAAACAATTATTTTATTCAGCATTTGCAAGCTTTGGTGGCGAGCTTAGGCGCCATGTGGCGTGCGCCTTTTGCAAGTGCGATGACCTTATTGGTGATTGCCATTGCTTTAGCTTTGCCGGCGGGCCTGTATTTATTTGTACATAATTTACAAACCATTACCGCAGATTGGCAAAGTGGTGCGCAATTATCGATTTTTGTTAAAGATGATGTGACCGATGAGCGTGCGCGTATTATCAGTCAAGAGATTGAAAAATATCCTGGCGTTGGCAAAGTTGATTTTTTAACGCGCGATGCCGCTTTTGCCGAATTTAAATCATTATCCGGTTTTTCTGAAATGCTAGATACATTGCCAGAAAATCCATTGCCGGCGGTGATTATTGTGCATCCTACATTTACCGATCCTGTTTTATTGCAAAAATTAGAAAAAACCTTAAAAGCTGTTCCTGAAGTGGCATTGGTACAATTGGATATGGAATGGGCACAACGTTTATCGGCTTTATTGATTGTGGGTGAAAAATTCGTTTGGATTTTAATGTCATTTTTATGCATGGCCGTGGTGCTTATTATTGGTAATACCATTCGTTTAGCAATTTTCAATCGCCAAGATGAAATTGCAATCATTAAACTTGTAGGCGGCACCAATGCATTTATTCGTAGACCCTTTTTATATACGGGTATTTTATATGGGTTATTAGGCTCATTACTTGCGATCATTATGATATATGGCGCCGTATGGGTATTACATCAACCTGTAGAAACGCTGGCCAATGCTTATCAAAGTGATTATCAAATCTTAGGTTTAAATATCGGCCGGGGTGTGGATTTATTATTCCTAGGTACCCTCTTAGGCTGGCTAGGCGCTGCGATTTTCGTGCATTATCATTTAAAGCGGATTGAGCCTTAAGCACTATTTTTTTGAAGTAGGTAGTTGACTTTCGTCTTGCAGCATAGTAAATTAGCTTTATTATAAATCCCCCTTTAGGTATAAATAGAGTGAGAAAAGTAAAAATAGGGACTCTTCGCCATCAATTGCAAACAGAAGAGCAAAGGCTCGCTGAGGCAGCAGCGAGTGGACATCGTATTCATACACCTGTGAACGTTCCAGGTTTATCATCTAGGCAAAACATATTCCAGGATACATATCTTGATCAATTAGCAGCATATCGAGCAGACGCTGCAAAATTATCTTCTGATGCAGACAGAATAGCGTTTTGGTTAAAAAAAGCTGAAAAAAATAATAGACGTATAAATACTGCGAATACTTCAATGTTACATAATGATTTATTAGAAAAAAGAACTTATTTAAGAGAAGCAATTGCTTTGGGTAGCGTGCAAGCAGCATTGGAGCAAGATCAATTGATCCAAACCGCAGTGAATAAGAAGGTCTATAACTTATTAGGCGCTGACCTTTGTCTTATTGATCCGATAATGGCAGCCGCTGTTCGTATTTCTCCGATGATCAATCTTTATTTTAGTGAAGAAATCTCTGAACAAGAAAAGCTTTCTTTAAGTGCTGCGATAACGGCTGCACTTCCTACTGAACCTGCCGGACGTGCAAGCATGATGCAACTTCTTCTTAAAAATGAAACAGATCCTCAAAAACGCAATGTAATAACAAGACAAATATTACAACTAACTAGTTCTGCGCCGAAAAGTATTAGCACAGTTGCTTATTCAGCCGCAAGTTCTAGCAGTGCTACAACATCAAATAATAATAATGCTGGGTCGTCTTCTGGTTTGAGTTTATCGCAATAGCGATTGCACAAAGTTTGCAGCACCATTACTCTAAAATTGACGCTTATTTCGTCAATTTCATATCTAATATCTCGAAATAGTTGTCAATATAGACATCCAGAGCATTTTTGTGAGAAAAATGTTAATATAGCGTCATGAATACTGTAACTTTCCCCTCTATTTTAATCGGCATCACTGGCGCCATTGCGGCTTATAAAATTCCGGAATTGGTGCGCCGTCTTAGGGAAAATGGCCTGGATGTTCGGGTAATGATGACCGAAAATGCCAAGCAGTTTGTGACGCCGATAACTTTGCAAGCCGTATCTGGGAATCCCGTTTATGGTGATTTATGGGATAGAGAACTTGATAATGCCATGCGGCATATTGAATTGGCGCGTTTTGCGCAAAAGATTTTAATTGCGCCTGCAAGTGCAAATATCATTGCAAAATTGGCCCAGGGTTATGCCGATGATTTATTAACTACCGTGTGTTTAGCCACAAGTGCGCAAATATATATTGCCCCCAGTATGAATCGCTTGATGTGGGAAAATCCTGCGACCCAAGATAATATTGCGGTACTTAAAAAACGTGGCATGATGATTATTCCTCCAGCTTGTGGCGAACAAGCCTGTGGTGAATATGGTGATGGACGTATGCCGGAAGTCGATGAATTAGTAAAAATATTTACGTCTGCAAATGTGCTTGCTGAAAAAAAAATATTATTGACCGCAGGACCTACGATTGAAGCCATAGATCCAGTCCGTTTTATCAGTAATCACAGTTCTGGCAAAATGGGTTATGCATTAGCAATCGCTGCAAAAAATTTAGGTGCGAGCGTTACGCTTATCAGTGGGCCTGTTCATATTCCCGCGCCAGTGGGTGTTAATACCATTTATGTTGAAAGTGCGCAGCAAATGCAGGCTGCTGTTTTAGACAATATTAAACATCAAGATATTTTTATCGCAACAGCGGCGGTTGCAGATTATATGCCTTTTGAAAAAAACATTGAAAAAATTAAAAAACATGATGATCATTTAAAGTTAAATTTAATACGCACACCAGATATTTTAGCAACAGTGGCAAAATTACCTGAACGTCCTTTGATAGTAGGCTTTGCAGCCGAAACCAATGACATGATTAAACATGCAAAGCAAAAATTAACTGATAAAAATATCGATATGATTTGTGTGAATGATGTGAGCAAGCCTTCGCAAGGTTTTCACAGTGATGAAAATGCAGTCACTATTATCACAAAAAATAAGCAAATCGAATTACCGCTCGCACCAAAGAAAATTTTAGCAACCCAAATTATGCAACACATAACGGAGTATATGAATGAAAAAAATCCAGCTTAAGGTTTTAGATAAACGTATTGGCGGAGAATTTCCGCTGCCTTCTTATGCAACCCAAGGATCAGCCGGTTTAGATTTACGTGTATGTTTAAATGAGCCGCTGACTTTAGAGCCGTCGCAAACCATTTTATTACCTACAGGTCTTGCGATTCATATTGAAGATCCGCAATTAGCGGCAGTGATTTTACCACGTTCAGGTTTAGGCCATAAAAATGGCATTGTATTAGGTAATCTTGTTGGTTTGATTGATTCTGATTATCAAGGTGAATTAAAAATTTCTTGTTGGAATCGCAGCAATGATAGTTTTGTCATTAACCCTGGCGATCGCATCGCGCAATTAGTATTTGTACCGGTGGTACAAGTATTATTTGAAACCGTGGATGATTTTATCACTAGCGATCGTAGCACAGGAGGATTTGGTTCCAGTGGTCACAAATAAAATTGCAAACTGTCCTAAAGAAATTTTCAGGGCCTATGATATCCGCGGTATTGTTGATGAAAATTTAACAACGGATATTGCCTACACCATAGGGCTTGCTTTAGGTACACGCGCACATCAACAACAGATTGAAAATTTTATTGTTGCCCGCGATGGTCGTATTTCCAGTCCAATGTTAGCGCAAGCCTTAATCCAAGGATTAACAGATGCAGGTATGCATGTGATTGATATTGGCGCGGTACCTTCCGGCGTTTTATATTTTGCTTGTTATTACTTAAATATTGGCGCAGGCGTAATGGTCACCGGTAGTCATAATCCTAAAAATTATAATGGTTTTAAAATATTATTAGATTTTATGGCTTTGACCGAACAAGCGATTCAATATATTTATCAAATGACAGTTGCGCAAACATTTCATTATGGAAAAGGGCAGGTGATTTCTCAAAATGTCACACAGGCTTATATTGGCACTATTGTTGAGCGCGTAAAACCTAAGCGTAAATTAAAAATTGTGATTGATTGCGGCAATGGTATTGCGGGAGAAATTGCACCGACTTTATATGAGCAATTAGGCTGCGATGTGACCGCACTGTATTGCGAAGTGGATGGTAATTTTCCTAATCATCATCCTAATCCTAGTGTGGTGGACAATTTACAAGATTTAATAGAGGCGGTTAAAAAACAAAATGCTGATATTGGTTTAGCATTTGATGGTGATGCTGATCGTTTAGGCGTAGTCACAGCAACGGGTGAAGTGATTTGGCCGGATAGACAAATGATCTTATTTTCACAAGATGTATTATCCAGAAATCCGGGTGCCAAGATTTTATTTGATGTGAAATGTACGCGACATTTAGCAGATGCCATTCAAAATGCTGGCGGAAATGGTCAAATGGTACGCACCGGACATTCATTTGTTAAAACTGCATTAAAAACCACGGGCGCTTTATTAGCAGGGGAAATGAGCGGTCATATTTTCTTTAAAGAAAATTGGTACGGATTTGATGATGGTTTATATTGCGGTGCAAGATTAATCGAATTACTTTCTCGCCAAGAAGATTTAGCCAAAGTGTGGCAAAACCTACCCAATAGTATTAACACGCCAGAAATAAATATCACAGTGCCAGAACAAGAAAAATTTTTAATCATGGAAAAATTATTAAATTTGGCTGATTTTCCAGATGCAAAAATAATCACCATTGATGGTCTGCGCGTAGAATTTGCCAAAGGCTGGGGCTTAATACGCGCATCTAACACGACACCTTGTTTAGTCATGCGTTTTGAAGCAATTGACGAAACCAGTTTGCAAGAAATTCAAGATAAATTTACTCAATTATTAGATCAGGCAATGGCTTTGGGTGCATGATGCTCTTTGGCTAAAAATAAATACATGGCCGGTAACACAAATAATGTGAACAATGTCCCAATGGAAATGCCACTTGCGATCACTAAGCCAATATTAAAACGTGATTCTGCGCCGGGGCCAGCGGCGAGTAATAAGGGAATCACACCTAATACCATTGCGGCGGTAGTCATTAAAATTGGACGTAACCTAATGCTAGCTGCGAGAGTAATCGCCTCTAATTTATTTTTACCTTCTAATTGTAAGCTATTGGCAAATTGTACAATTAAAATCCCGTGTTTACTGATAAGACCTATGAGCGTGACTAAGCCTACTTGCGTATAAATATTTAAACTTGCACCACCTACGCCTATATTAAGAAATAACATTGCACCAAAGATAGACATAGGTACGCTGATTAAAATAATAAGCGGATCTCTAAAGCTTTCAAATAAAGCGGCTAGTGATAGGAAAATAATCACCATAGAAAATCCAAATGTAAGCGGCAAGGTTGCACTACTTTGCTGATAATAACGCGATTCTCCGCCATATTCATATGCATAACCAGAGGGTAAAATTTGTTCAGCAATCTGTTCTAATTCATCAATCGCTTGCCCCATAGTAATGCCTGAATTCAGTACGCCAGAAATAGTGGCAGCATGTTGTTCATGAAAGTGATTTAATTGTTCAGGCACGACTTCTGTTTCAATCGTTGCAATAGTCGCTAATTGCACTGTATGACCAGATCCAGTGGTAATATAATAACTTAATACATCATCATAATTTAAGCGTTTTTCGCGCATGACTTGTGGAATCACTTGATAAGCTCTGCCATCAAGATTAAAAAAGTTCACATAATTTTGACTAAGCGCCGCAGATAGCACATTACTCACATCCGCCATTTGCAGCCCTAATGCTGCGGCTTTTTCACGATCAATAATAATATTAGCTTGCAGCATATCGAGCTTAAGATCATTATCAAGATACGCAAATAAACCCGATTCTTGAGCTTTGTCAAAAAATTGATAAGATACTTCGTATAAATCTAAATAAGGCTTAGTGGTAATGATGGCAAATTGAACGGGCAAACCTACAGCACCGGGCAATGGCGAAGGTTGATATAAAGCCACTTTTGCGCCAGCAATTTGATCAATTTGTTCTTCCATTTTGGGTAATAAATCAAGCGTACTTTGTTTACGTTTATCCCAGGGTTTAAACACTATGCCAGCAATAGATGAATTTAAGGTGCTGACCGTACCATTAGCATTGGTGATGCCATCAAGTTGATAAATATGTTTTACTTCTTTAAATGGTTTTATGCGTTCATAAAAATCTTGTGAATAGAGTGAAGTTTGATAAACACTGGCATTAGGGGAGGTGGTTAAATCTGCTAACAGTAAGCCTTGATCTTCATCTGGCGCTAATTCTGTCATAGTTGTATTGTATAAAACCCCAATACCAATAAAAATAATTACCGCAAATACAGCAGTCACATTTAAACTTTCAAAAGAGCGCGTTAATAATGCTTTATAACGATCATGAAGTTTGTTGAATTGAGTGTCAATATACATTTCAAAATTATTTTTACCTTTCTCCGAGGCTGGTAGAATTTTTGAGCACATCATCGGTGAGAGTGTCAGAGCAACAATTGCAGAAATCGCCACTGCGCCTGCCAAGGTAAATACAAATTCTGTAAATAATATACCAGTTAAGCCGCCGACAAATCCAATCGGTAAATATACGGCGATTAATACGATGGATATTGCAATAATTGGATTTGCCAATTCACGCGCGCCGATAATCGAGGCTTTTAAAGGCGATAATCCTTCACGAATATGTCGGTCAATATTTTCTACCATAATAATCGCATCATCGACTACCAGACCGATGGCAAGCACCAGCGATAATAAGGTCAGTAAATTGATACTGTAGCCAAACAAATGCATCATAAAAAAAGTACCAATCAATGATAAGGGGATGGCAACAATTGGAATCATTGCGCTGCGCAAACTGCCTAAAAAAGCGAGCACCACTAAAATAACAATGAAGGTTGCCTCTAACAGTGCTTTGACCACTTCACTAATAGATTTATGAATATATTGAGTAGCATCATAAATAATTTCGGCTTTTATGCCTTCGGGTAATTCTTCTTGCATTTCGTGGACCACGTGCCGCACTTCATCAATAACCGCCAGCACATTACCATCAGGCACCACTTGTACCCCAACAAATACAGCCGTTTTTCCATCAAAACTCACTGCTGAATCATAATTTTCTGCGCCCAAACTAATTGTTGCTACATCACTTAATTTTATATTGGCGCCATCGATAAAACCTACGGATAAATCACGAAAGTCTTCTAGAGAAGTTAAATTGGTATTGGCCGTAAGATTAACAGCGATCATTTGGCCATCAGAGCGGCCCGCTGCAGACAGCACATCATTATTATATAAAACATTATAGATATCGTTAGGCGTTAAACCATAGGCTGCTAATTTTTGTGGATCTAACCATGCTCTTAGCGCAAAACGCCGATAACCTAATAATTCTGCATCCAGTACTTGATTCACGGCTCTTATCGCAGGTTGGGCAATACGATAAACATAATCGGTCACTTCGCCTCTAGATAAAACCTCACTGTAAAATGCGATATACATTAAATCGGTTGCTTCACCGACATCGATGGAAAGTTGTGGTAATTGCGATCCTGGTGGCAGCTGATTAATCACTGAGCTGACGTTGGCATTAATTTCAGTCATGGCTTTATCAGTATCATAATTAAGACGCAAGAATACCGATATGGTACTCATGCCTTGACCGCTGATGGAAGTCATATATTCAATACCATTAGATAAAGCAGCTGCATCTTCTATGGTGGTGGTGACAAAACTTTCTATGACTTCAGGATTTGCGCCAATATACGGCGTTTCAATGGTAATAATCCCATTTTCAGTAAAAGGAAATTCTCTGACACTGAGGACAAAAATAGATCGCAGGCCAACCACTAAAATCAGCAAACTGACGACGCTTGCGAGCACCGGTCGTTGTACGAATATATCCGTAAATTTCATAATGATTTTTTATTCCGTTTCATTTTCTACCTTAGGATTTGCATCATTACTCGGCTGAATTTTATTGTTAATGACAATTTCTGCATAATTTTTTAGTTTTAATTGACCGGCGCTGACAATTTCATCGCCTTCTTTTAAACCTTTTAGTACCACTACTTGATCGCCACGTGTATCACCTAAAGTGACCAAGCGTTGTTTAACATAGGAGCCATCTTTTTTCTTAGATTTACGTTTAGGTGGCGGATCTGCTTCGGTTTCACCTTCATCTTTTGCACCATCATCTGCTTGCCCATCTTTTAATACGATATAAACGTAATTGCCATAAGGGTTATAACTGATAGCGGCTTGAGGAATTGTTAAACGTTTTTCTGGCTCGCCGGTGATGACTTCTATTTCTACATACATCCCTGGCAATAATAATAATTCATCATTTTCAATAGAACTTTCTACTTGAATATTATGCATATTGCTATCAACCAAACGATCAATTGCAAGAACTTCACCTTTAAATGTTTTATCTGGATAAGTCTCAGAAGTAATAATGACATCTTGTCCGATTTTCACTTTGGGTAAATATTGTTCGGGTAAATAAAAATATATGGATAAATCATCAATTCTTTGCAAGCTGACAATAGGATCGCCTTCTTGGAATAGCTGTCCTGGGCTTAATTTTACGATTCCAATTTGGCCATCAAATGGCGCACGTATGGTTTTCAGTTCAACCAAGGCTTTTTGTTGTTCTACTAATGCTTCTTGCATGCGCCAAGTGTATTCGTCAGTTTCTAAAGTTTCTTTACTGATCGCATTAAAGCCAAATTGCTCTTTGCCACGTTCATAAATACTGCGTGCTAAATCTGCTTGCGCTTTTAAAGATTCAAGTTCGGCAATATCTTGTTCGTCATTAAGTTTAACGATAATATCGCCTTTTTTAACTTCTTGACCGGATTTGACGTTAATTTCACGCAATACGCCATCGACCAGCGGCGTGACTTCAATTCCATCAGCGGGGAAAGTATCACCGGTACCTTCTAAAGAATTTTGCCAATCTTGGTATTCTACTTTAACTGTGGATACAGTAATGGGCGCATTGGCTTTTTCTTCTAAGGCTTGATTTGCAATGAAACCCGCAATCAAATGATAACCCAACACCAAACCAAATAAGAGGGCAAGGGCAATGAGCATATTGGTCATTGCATTGTTGGTTTTTATTTTTTGCTGCAAATCAGTTTTGATCTGCGCTAGCTTCATCTTCACTTTCATCATCTTCATCCCACCATCCTCCACCTAAAGCTTGAAATAAGGCTGCGGTATCTGCATAACGTGCAGCCTCGGCATTAATGCGATCTAAATAAGTTTGCTGATAAGCCGTTTGCGCATAAATTAAATCTAAATAATCTGCACTGCCAATTTTATATTGTTTTTCTGTAATGGATAACGTTTGTCGCGCAGCTTGTTCGGCAATTGCTGTTTCACGCAATACTTTGGCATCACTTTCAAGTGCAGTTAAACTATCCGCAACATTTTGTAAACCTGTTAAAACCGTCGATTCGTATTGTGCTAATGCCGCTTCAAATGTAGCAATTGCAGAGTCACGCTGCGCAAGCAGCGACCCACCTTCAAATATAGGTTGTAAGACACTGGCTTGCCAATCCCAATAAATATTATTATGTGTGAAAAAATCACTTAATGAATCTGAGTTTGCGCCAATACTTGCAGTGATTGGAAATGTAGGCAATAAATTTGCGGTTGCAACACCGACATTTGCGCTCGCGACATATAATTGTGCTTCTGCGGATTGAATATCAGGTCGTTGATTGATTAAGATCGATGGTAGGCTCACCGGTAATTCATGTGGTAAATGTAAATCCTCTAAATAAAACTCAGGTAGTGTTTTCGAGCCAGGATATTCTCCGACTAATACCGCCAGGGCATGACGTGTTTGCGCCAAACTGTTTTCAAGTGGCGGCAAAGTTGCGCTGGTTTGCGCTAAAATGGTTTCTTGTGCTAACACATCAAATTGTGATGCGCTGCCGATTTCAAAGTTGTTTTGAATAATATTGAGCAGTTTAGTTTCTTTGGCAATGATTTCATTTGTGGCTTTGATTTGCGCGCGCAAGCTGCCTTCTAAAATGGCAGTGGTGACAATATTAGCAGTTAAAGCAAGATAAGTTGCTTTTAATTGATAGCGTTCAAAATCAAGATTGGCGCGTAATGCTTCTATGGCGCGGCGATTGCCACCAAATACGTCTAATACATACGATACAGTCACATTGGCATTATAAAGATCTAAAAGTTGTACAGGAAAATCTGATAAGACTGAGCCAGGGGTGCCTTCTAAACTATCAAAAGCAGATAGTTGTTCACGACCGGCATCGAGTTCAAGGCCAGCACTAGGGTATAAAGTTTCGCCAATAAGGGCACGTAAATCATCTTGCGCAGACAATAATGTGGCCTCAGCTGCTCTTAAGTCCGGACTATTTTCTAGGCCGTGGATGATTAAATCATTTAATTTTGGCGATTGATATAATTCCCACCATTGTTCAGGAATATCGCCACCGACCTTAAATACCTGCGCATGACCACCTTTAACACCTGGTGCATCTACGGTTTGTGCGGGCAAAGCGTCTTCAGTATAAGTGTCTGTTTCCGGGGGATCAGGTTTTTGAAAGTCAGGCCCGACCATACAACCCATTAAGCTGATTATCGGTATATATAATAGTATGTTGCTGGTCCGCATCCTTGGCCTTTAGTCATTCATAATCCGTTCTTAAATTTAGGTGACAGGGTCAAAAGCGTCAATAAAGCAGATAGATAACAAATACATATTAAGACAATGATATGAATATTATTTGCATTAGAAATATGGGGTGTGGTACTTTAGCAAAATTGTTTGTTTAGGAATAGATAACATTCGTTGCAAGGAAGCCAACATGCGAAACAAAAATTTAAAAATTTTTTCAGGTATTATTTCTTTCTCTTTATTATCTTCTATCGCCAGCGCTGAGTCTTTTGATTGGGATGAGGGTTATTTTGAACTCAAAGGCGCAGTCGGTCCGACTTGGTTACAGGCACATGCAACAGATGTTCAACTGTCACCCTATGAAATATTACACACCAATTTTGATAATCTTAGTGCTTTTAATGCAACTTTAGGGGTGGCCTATGCGCTGCCTTTATTGGAAGAGAATGATGATTTTTCATGGTTGCCATTTGTTAAAGCGAGCATAGATGTTGCTCATCAATTTGAACAAACTTTTTCAGGTGACATCACGCAAGTAGGATGGACTTCGGAGTGGGATAATCAGACCAAAATTGAAAATACTAATTTAATGTTTAATTTAAGTTTAGGTTTGCTGCAATACGATGACTTGTCTGTGTTTATTTTAGGTGGTGTGGGTGCAGCTTGGACACAAGTGACTTATAACGCTGAAAATGGCAGTGTAGATACGAAAGATGTACATTTAGGTGAACAAAATACCACCACTTTTGCATCACAAGGCGGTGCGGGCCTAGGTTATTTGATAGCCCCGGATTTAAATTTAACTGGAACTTGGCTTTATACCCATATTGGCGATATTAAAGTTTC
>JBEKTV010000008.1:0-12762 GCA_049515675.1 Gammaproteobacteria bacterium
CTGTTTAACTTGTTTACATGATGCACGATCTTGCAAATTATCTTGCGCTAAATCCAATAAACTTTTACCGCTAAATACATAACCTTCTGCTGAAACCTCATCAACACGTACCGGGCCTTTTTCCAGCAAATAAATATAATGCGCATCTGGTTCTATCACTTCACCGGTATTTACATCGTGACTTAAATTAAGTTCATACCCTAGCGCTTGTAATAAAGTTTTTTCAAATAAGCGTAAACAGACCCATAAATCTTTTTGATTACGTAAATCTTGCAAAATATTTTCATAAGCATGAAACAAAAAATCACAAGGGGATTCTTTGAGTAATAAGCGCATTAATAATTCATTGACATATAAACCTGCGAATAAATATTCGCCTTGCAGTAACACATGTTGCTCGCTTGCTTCTGCGTAAGTTAAAGTTTTAAGTTCATTGCGGCCTACGCAATTTATCAATAAGGGAATAAAAGGTTGTAAAATACCGCGAAAACTAGACTTAGGTCGTTTTGCGCCTTTGGCAATCACGCTAATGCGCCCTTGCAGAGTTAATAATTCTACCAAGAGGCTAGTTTCTTGATAAGCGCGAGTGTGCAACACATAAGCTGCCTGCATTTCATTTTTGAGACTCGTCTTCATTGTAACCTAAGCTATTTAAGGCGCGGACATTATCTGCCCAATTGGCAAATACTTTCACCCACAACTTTAGCATCACTTTACTATTAAATAAACGCTCAAGCGCAATTCTAGATTGTGTGCCTATGGCTTTTAAACGTGAACCGTGTTTACCAATCACGATAGGTTTTTGACTCTCGCGTTCTACCCAAATAATTGCACTAATGGTTAATAATTCTGGTTTTCTTTCAAATGATTCTATCGCAACAGTCGTGGCATAAGGTAATTCTTGACCTAAACCGCGGATTAATTTTTCGCGTATCACTTCGCTCGCAAGAAATCTATCGCTGCGATCGGTTTTATCACCGGCCTCAAAATAAAAATGCTCGGTCTTGGGTAAATATTTTAAAATACATTTTTCAAGTTGCTCTAAATGAAAACCCGTGCGTGCAGATAACGGCACAATATCTGCAAACTGATATTGACCTGATAATTTTTGTAAATGGGGTAAAAGTACTTCTCTATTTTCTAACAGATCCACTTTATTAACCGCTAATATCACCGGCGCTTTGATTTTTTTAAATTGGCGCAAAACCCATTCATCACCGGCATTAAAATATAAACCTTCGACGACAAATACGATGACATCCACATCATGTAACGCTGACAATGCAACCTTATTCATATATTGATTTAATTTATAAGGCGCTTGCTCGTGTATACCAGGTGTATCGACATAAACAATTTGCGCATCTTCTATATTTTTTATGCCTAAAATTTTATGACGTGTGGTTTGTGGTTTGCGGGAAGTAATCGATAATTTTTCGCCCAATAAATGGTTAAGCAATGTGGATTTACCGACATTCGGTCTACCCACAATTGCGACATAACCTGTGTGTTTATTGTTCATTTTGCTCTAAAGCGGCTAAGGTTAAACTCGCCGCGATTTGCTCAGCAGCGCGTCTGCTGCGACCTTTTCCTTGAGGACGTTGTTCTAAGTTTTGCACTTCACATTCTACGCAAAATTCTTGGTCATGCGGTGCACCCTTAATAGATAAAATGCGATAAATCGGCAGCGGCATTTTACGTGCTTGTACATATTCTTGTAATAAGGTTTTAGGATCTTTTTGTGATTCATCGAGTTTAATATAATCTAAACGCGCAGCGTACCAATTGAATACACAGTCCTGACATTTTTCAAGATTAGAATCTAAATAAATCGCCGCAATGATCGCTTCAACCGCATCAGCTAAAATAGAAGGTCTACGCGCGCCACCACTTTTAAGCTCGCCTACACCTAAATTAATATAGTCGCTGACCATTAATTCATCGGCAATTTCACTTAAGGTTTGCTGATTCACCAAGCTTGCGCGAATACGTGTCAACTGCCCTTCTGTTGCTTCTGGAAAACGCTTAAATAATGCATCTGCAATGACAAAATTAACAATGGCATCGCCTAGAAATTCTAAGCGCTCATAATTTTCACCGGTCACGCTGCGATGCGACAAAGCTTGATGTAATAATTCAGGATTTTTAAATAAATAACCTAAATAACGCGCTAAAGTAACGTGGTCAACCATAATGCCTCCTAATGAATTGTATTTCCTATACGATCAAATCTAACTCGGTAATTATCTGCATCCCAGCTCATCCAAAGACCAAATGCCCTACCAATAATATTTTCTTCTGGCACAAAGCCCCAGAAACGACTGTCATCGCTCTCATCGCGATTATCACCCATAACAAAATAATGACCTGGCGGCACAGTTAAACTCACACCTTGTCCTGGCCCTACATGTTCATAAATATCATGGTTGGCATTTGGTAATTTTTCCAGATATAGGCGCATAGCATAAGTTTCATTGTTATCAGAAATATGTGTTTCTGTGCCTAATAATTCTTTTTTGACATGTTGACCGTTAATAAATAGTTCTTTATTTTGATAGACAATTTTATCGCCAGGTAAGCCTATGACACGTTTGATAAAATTAACTTTAGGATCAGGTGGATAACGAAACACCATCACATCGCCAAGCTTGGGTTCGTTGATGGCTATCACTTTTTTATTGAGAATGGGCAAACGAATACCGTAAGTAAATTTGTTCACCACAATAAAATCACCGACCAGTAAAGTGGGCTCCATAGACCCAGACGGAATGCGATAAGGCTCGACTAAAAATGATCGCAATAAAAATACAAATAATAATATCGGAAAAAACGAACGTGAATAGTCAACGATCATAGGCTCTTTGGCACTTGGGTTGCCCGCTAAACGTTTTTGTTTATAAAATTTTGTATCAATTAGCCAAATCACGCCACTTGCAAGCGTTGCGAAAAATAATATTGCTGAAAAATCCCAAATCATTCCATCTCTCCTATTTATCTACCTTTAACACGGCTAAAAATGCAGATTGCGGTACTTCTATCTTACCTATTTGTTTCATGCGTTTTTTACCCGCTTTTTGTTTTTCTAATAATTTACGTTTACGGGAAATATCACCCCCGTAACATTTTGCAGTTACGTTTTTGCGCAAAGCCTTAACTGTTGAGCGGGCAATAATTTGTCCGCCAATGGCTGCTTGAATCGCCACATCATACATTTGTCTTGGAATGAGTTCCTTCATTTTTTCTGTGATTAACCGCGCTTTACTTTGCGCAAAATCTCTATGGACAATTAACGCAAGTGCATCCACTGGGTCGCCATTAATTAAAATTTCAAGCTTAACTAAATTCGCGGTTTGAAAATGATCAAAGTGATAATCTAAAGACGCAAACCCTCGACTGATTGATTTTAGTCTATCAAAGAAATCCAGCACCACTTCGTTTAAGGGAATATCATAAGTCAGTGCGACTTGCTTGCCAGAATATTGCATTTTAATTTGCATACCGCGCTTATCAGTACACAGTTTAATAATCCCGCCTAAATGCTCTTGGGGTACGAAAATATTGGTTCTGGCAATCGGCTCGCGAATTTCTTCAACAGAAGCAGGATCTGGTAAATCAATAGGATTATGCACTAATAACACTTCGCCTTTTTTCGTCACGACTTCATACACTACGGTTGGCGCAGTTGTAATCAAATCTAAATTATATTCACGCTCGAGGCGCTCTTGGACAATTTCCATATGCAACATGCCCAAAAATCCGCAGCGAAAACCAAAACCTAAGGCTTGCGAAGTTTCTGGTTCATAAGTCAGCGCCGCATCATTTAAACGCAGTTTTGCCAACGCATCACGAAAGGCTTCATAATCATCGGATTCTGTTGGAAATAGACCCGCATATACTTGTGAATTGACTTTAGCAAAACCAGGTAATGGTTTAGTTGCACCATTTGTGGCATGCGTTAAAGTATCACCTACAGGCGCGCCATCGACTTCTTTAATACCTGCTATCACAAAACCTACTTCACCGGTTTGTAATTGATCGGTTTCCTTACGTTTTGGCGTAAAGATACCCACGCTATCTGCATGGTGGGTTTTGCCGGTAGACATGACCAGGATTTTATCGCCGCGCTTTAATAAACCTTGTTTAATACGCACTAAAGACACAACGCCTAAATAATTATCAAACCACGAATCAATAATCAGCGCTTGCAATGGTGCATTATTATCACCTTCGGGTGCTGGAATTTTGGCGACAATCACTTCGAGTAAATCTTCAATACCAATACCCATTTTAGCGCTAACGTTTACCGCATCATGCGCATCAATACCAATAATATCTTCAATCTCATCAATCACACGTTGCGGTTCTGCTTGTGGTAAATCAATTTTATTTAATACAGGTACAACTTCTAAGCCTTGTTCAATGGCGGTATAACAATTGGCTACGGTTTGCGCTTCTACACCTTGCGCGGCATCAACTACTAATAATGCACCTTCGCATGCGGCAAGCGATCTGGACACTTCATAAGAAAAATCCACATGTCCTGGGGTATCAATAAAATTAAGTTGATAGCTAATGCCATCTTTGGCTTTGTAATATAAAGTAACACTTTGGGCTTTAATGGTGATCCCGCGCTCGCGTTCTAAGTCCATGCTATCTAGCACTTGCTCAGCCATTTCACGCGCTTCAAGACCACCACAAAATTGAATTAAACGATCGGACAAAGTCGACTTGCCGTGATCAATGTGTGCGATAACCGAAAAGTTGCGAATATGTTGTTGTGACTGCATCAGCTCAACACTTCTCTACTGTTTCTTCTGCGGACGAATCGCTAAATACCGTTGTGGTTCGCCACGACGTGTCACCAACATAGAAATCGCTTGGCCATCTTTTACATTTTGCATGACTTTAGCAATATCCGCAGGTGTTTTAACCGGAATATTATTCAGGGTTAAAATCACATCACCAGGACGAAGTCTTGCTTTTGCTGCCGGACTATTTGGCGCTACTTGCACAATTAACACGCCACGTTTTGGATCTGTTAATTCCAAACGCGCACGCTCTTCTTCAGTTAATTCACGTGCATTTAAGCCTAGGCGATTACTTTCAGTACCTTTTTCAGTGACGGCACCTTCAGCCAATTCTTCTTCCACCGGTAATTCAGAAATTTTTACTGTTACGACTTGTTGTTTACCTTCACGTAGCACAGTTAAATTCACTTTTTCACCAGGTTTAGTTAAACCCACTAAATGTGGTAAATCCGCAGCACGCTCAACGCGTTTTTCACCAAAATGAGTAATAATATCGCCTGGCAATAATCCACCTTGCGCAGCAGGACTATCAGGCACCACTTCAGCAACTAATGCGCCTCTAGGTTGTTTTAAGCCAAATGATTCCGCTAAAGTACGATCAATGTCTTGGAATAATACGCCTAACCAACCACGGGTCACGTGACCACTGCTTTTTAATTGTTCAATCACATCTACAGCAACATCAGATGGAATTGCAAATGATAAACCTAAATATCCACCACTACGGCTGACGATTTGCGCATTGATACCAACGACTTCGCCTTTCATATTAAATAAAGGACCACCCGAGTTGCCTGGATTAATGGCCACATCGGTTTGAATAAACGGTACATATTTTTCTGTTTGTAAGGGACGACCTTTAGCGCTCACTATCCCGGCGGTGACTGAATAATCAAAACCAAAAGGAGCACCAATTGCCACTACCCATTCACCTACTTGTAAATCAGTTGATGAACCAAATTTTACCGGTAGTAATTCATTTTCAGGTTCGATTTTAAGTAGTGCTAAATCGCTACCTGGATCTGCGCCCACCATTTTTGCATCATATTCATCGCCATCTATGGTGCGAACAATAATTTCACTGGAATCTTGAATCACATGATTACTGGTCAAAATATAACCATCTGTAGAAATAATAAAACCTGAACCTAAAGATTCACTATCAAATTCCTCAGGATAGGGTCTGCCAAAAAAATGCTGGAACATATCGTTAAATTCATCTGGCGCGCCATCAAAGCGATATTCTTCAGCAGTAGATGCACTTCTGGTGCTACTGATATTTACCACAGTTGGGCTTAATTCTTTTGATAAATGAGTAAAGTCTGGCAATTGCGCAAATACAACACTACTGATTAACGCCAAGCCCAAGAAAGAAAATAAACGAATAAAACGATCCATATGTACTCCTTACAAATATATTCCATTATACGCAATTCAATCCTGCAGTAAAGGCTGCACTTCATCATCTATCGCTTCTCGTGCACGAAAAATCCGTGAACGTACAGTTCCTAGTGGACAATCCATTATTTCGGCGATTTCTTCGTAACTTAAGCCTTCTAGTTCCCGCAAAATAATGGCCACGCGTAATTCTAAAGGTAGTCCATTTATCACCCGAAATACGGTGCGCTCTATTTCATCTCTTAACATTAAATGTTCGGGATCCACTTCAGCGCTGACATCAAAATCAATAAAAGTATCCACATCCCTATCGGGGGGCCTGCGGGTTAAGGCGACTAAATAATTTTTTGCGGTATTGACCGCGATGCGATAAAGCCAAGTATAAAATGAGCTAGTGCCACGAAATTGCTCTAAGGCGCGATAAGCCTTAATAAATGCTTCTTGAGTTAAATCAAATACTTCGTGAGGATCTCTCACGTAACGGGCGATGACTTTTTCTAGGCGAGTTTGATATTTTAACACCAATAAATTAAAGGCTTGTTTATCGCCTTGCTGCGCACGACGCACAAGCGCTGCATCCGCCAGACGCTCCCCGATTAAGACATCCTCTTTTATTGGCAGACTATTTAGTTTATTATGACTATCCATGAAATCCCATTGTTATTATTCTAACCCCAATGCAATATTTATATGACACCCTTATTATCGGCAGCGGCGCTTCAGGCCTGAGTCTTGCCTTACATCTGCCTGAAAATACACGCATCGCTATGATCTGTAAAGAGACCTTGACCGAGGGCAGTACTTATTATGCCCAAGGCGGGGTTGCTGCGGTTTTTGATAAAAATGATAGTTTTGATGCTCATATTCAAGATACTATGGTGACTGGCGATTATTTAAGTCACCCTAATGTAGTTGAATTTGTGGTCAATCAAGCGGTGCCTTGTATTGATTGGCTTAGAGAATTGGGCGTGCATTTTACTGAACACGCAAAAGAAAAAGGTCGATTACATTTAACTCAAGAAGCAGGACACAGTCATAGACGTGTAGTACATGCCGCTGATGCAACCGGACGCTCAGTATCCACGACGCTAGTTGACCTAGTAAAATCAAGGCCTAACATTGAATTATTTTCCCATCACGTCGCCATAGATTTAATTACAAAAAATAAACAATGTACTGGTGCTTATATTTATGACACCAAAACCGCAAGCACACATACATTTGTGGCCAAAACTGTAGTCTTAGCAACAGGCGGCGCGAGCCGAGTTTATTTATATAGTACCAATCCTGCCGTCTCAAGTGGTGATGGCATTGCCATGGCTTGGCGCGCAGGGGCTAGCGTTGCTAATTTAGAATTTAATCAATTTCATCCTACTTGTTTATATCATCCACATGCGGGTTCTTTATTATTAACTGAAGCCATTCGCGGCGAAGGCGGAATGATTCGCTTAAAAACCGGCGAGCGCTTTTTAGATAAATTTGATCCGCGCGGTGAGCTAGCCTCCCGTGATATTGTGGCGCGTGCCATTGACCATGAAATGAAACGCTTAGGACATGAACATGTTTATTTAGACATTAGTCATAAAGACCCAGAATTTGTTAAAAATCATTTTCCTAATTTATATCAACGCTGCTTAAAATTAGGCTTAGATATGACTAAAGAAGCGCTCCCTGTGGTGCCAGCAGCTCATTATACTTGCGGCGGCGTGCAAACTGATTTAAATGGCGAAACTACAATTGCTAATTTATATGCCATCGGTGAAGTTGCGCACACAGGATTACATGGCGCTAATCGCATGGCGAGTAATTCATTATTAGAATGTATGGTGTTTGCAAAAAGTGCGGCGCAGCAAATTGCTAAAACTTTACCTGAGATAGCGAGCATTACCCAAATACCCTTATGGGATGAAAGCCAAGTGCGTCCTGCGCACGAAAATGTGATGATTCATCATAATTGGGATGAATTGCGACGCGTCATGTGGAATTACGTGGGCATTGTGCGCTCACATCAACGTTTAAAACAAGCGCAAGACAGGATTGCAATTTTAAAACAAGAGGTGGCTGATTATTATGCTAAGTTTTATATTCATCCTGATTTGATTGAACTTAGAAATTTAGTGACTGTTGCAGATTTAATGGTGAAATGTGCCATTGCTAGAAGTGAAAATCGTGGTTTACATTATAATCTTGATCTGATAAATGCGCCGAAATTACCACCCAAAGATACTGTATTAACGCCGCAATAATTGTTGCAACATACGCCAATCATCGTCGTTTAATTGCTTTTGCCATAATAACAATTGTTGTTTATTACTAAATTGCAAAATCAATAAAAAATTACTGATAAAATTATTTTTTGATAAAGTGACTATTTGTTTATTGTGATGTTGATCAAATATAAACCATTGATCATTTTGATGATGTTTAATGGCTTTAATTTTATTAAGGTTAATGCCGCGTGATAAAAAATAATACCCAATAATAAGCACTGAAAAAATAGACTTCACAACAAAATCTATAGGCAAAATTAATACGATAAAACCTGCAAGCACATGAATGAATATCATCCAACTGGATATTAATGTTGATGTTTTAAATTCAAAGTGTTTGTTGTGCATGCCTGCGGATTCTATCACATAGCGCTTGTATTTTTGGATTTGCGCATAAGCTCACGCCTAAAATCCAATTATATAAATCTTGGTCAGCCTCTTCGAGTAAAGCCACAAAGGTATTTTGCTCATCGGTAGGTAGGGCATCAAAACAATCATCAAAAAAAGTCATTAATAATTGGTCTAATTCCAGCATGCCACGCCGACAAGCCCAGCGCAGTTGATTTTTGTTGAGGTTTTGCATGGTAGCATTATAATACAATACATGACAAAACTCACCCATTTCGGCACGCTAAAAGTCACAGGTCCTGATGCTGCGCAATTTTTGCAAGGACAGCTAACCAATGATATTCGAGAATTAAAGGCAAGCAATCATCAATTAAGCGCTTTATGTAATCGCCAAGGCAGGGTTTTGGCTTTAATGGATGTATTTCGCGTCAATGACGATTATTTCCTGACTTTGCCGCAGGCGCTTATCAGCACTATCCATCCGCTTTTGCAAAAATATATCGTAGCTGCTAAAGTCCACATTATTGATGCCAGCCACGAGTATTCCATCACTGTTAATCAGGATTTTTTACAACAACAAATGCGGGCCATTATCCCATTTATAGGCCTTGCCCAAAGTGGTCTGTTTCTCCCCCACCCTTTGGGTTTAGTCAATCTTGGCGCTGTGAGTTTTAACAAAGGCTGTTTTGTAGGCCAGGAAATTATCGCCAGAATGCAACATAGAACCACCAATACCAAAGCGTTACATTATTTTGAAATCCAGCAAAACCCGCCGCCGAATATAGGGGAAACCCTAGAGTTACCGAAATACCCTAAGGGAACTATCGTCAATGCCTTAGAAATAAGCCCCAACACTTATGCTATATTAATGATTCTTGACGAAAAAATGCTCTATACTTCTTAATATACTTTAGATTTTAATATACTTAGATTGGACAGTTGGTTATGGATGCACAAAATCAAATGTTAAGCTGTTTCTTCCCTACAACCGTGGTGTTCATAGATGATAATACCCATCATCTTGAAACCATGCTATCAACGATAGACATGGAACATTCCGTGCCTAAATTATTCAGTAACCCGGTTGAGGCGGTCACATTTATCAATAACCACCCTTCGATTTTAAAGCGCTCATCGCAAGTACGCTTTGATAACAATATCAAAAACTTTCATAAAAAATTATTAGGTCATGCTGACCAACGTTTTCGCGAACTTTCGGTAGTGATCTGCGACTATGCCATGCCCCAACGCAATGGCTTAGAAGTATTACAAGACATTAAAAATCGCGAATTAAAAACCATTATGCTCACGGGCGAGGCCAGCGAGTCGCTTGCCATCGAAGCATTTAACCGCGGCCTTATCGATCATTTTCTACGTAAAGAAGTGCCGAATTTTGCTGAAGTCATTAACACTACGATTTTAGGCCTGCAAAAAGATTTTATTCATCGCGAAACCGGCATACTGGTTGAAAACATCGCCTTAGGCAAACTGCCTAATGGCTGCGTACTCACTGATCCTACATTTATGCGGCTATTTAATGAAGTCAGAAGAAAATTTCAAATTATTGAATATTATTTACTCGATGAACAAGGCAGTTATTTATTAATGAATCAAAAAGGCCAAATTTACTTCTTAGCGATTTTAGATGCGGTGGATTTAGATGCCCACACCCAATTTGCAATTGAAGAACAAGCGCCACAAAATATTATTGAAGCCTTACAAACCAAAAAATTTATGCCATTTTTTTATTCCGAAGAAGATGCACAAACGCCACCTGCCGACTGGGCAACTTTTCTACATCCTGTGCATATGCTTAAAGGTAATGACACATATTATTACAGTTTGATTCCACCTGCTAAAATTCATCATCCTAAGATTCATCCGAATCAAACTTATGAGTATTTTTTAGAGCATGCGCATGGTTAATTTTAAGTAGCATGTATTTCCTGATTAATACGTTCAGCCAAATATATTTTTATTAAAGTTTGATAAGGCACATCTTGCTTGTTAGCAATTTGTTTTAAATGATCTAATAAACTCTCAGGCAAACGTAGGGAAATAGATTTAGTTGAGGGTTTCAAATTAGGAAACGTAAGCGATTGTGCTTTAGACCAATCAACATAATCCGTTGAATCATGCTTCGCCCAAAAAGCTTGTTCTTCTTGCTCATTTTTAAATTTCGGTATCAATTTTTTCATAAATATTTCTCTCTTTACGGCTCATGTCTCTTGCCGAAATCACTCTAATCATTTCATTACGAAGCGTAAACACAATAAATAATCCACGTCCTTGATCTGTTTGTCCCAAAGCCAAATAACGTGGTTCACTTGCAGATATCGCCTCCATCAACAAAAGCGGATCATTGAAAAACAACTGCTCACACTCTGTATGCGTGACTGCATGCTTTAACCAATTTTTATGATGGTTGCACTCTTGACTGGAACATATATTATAGAAAAAGTAATAAATATTCAATACTGATTTAATAACTATAAAGTATACGCCCTTTAATGATCACGCCCTTAATTTATTAACATTACCGTCACCAGTCTTTGGCAACTCTTTGCGGGCATTTTTCATGGCTGAATCTACTAAAACGAATGAAGCACCGCCAGTACTTGCGACTACGAGTTGCTCGGTACTTGAGCTTGCTAATTCTCCACCATTAGGTACATAAGCAACTCGCATTGCATTAAAAAGACGAAATAACGATATACGCATTTCGCTGTACCAGGGAAGATAATTCGTTTTCTCAATTTCTTCAGGTTTAGCAACATTATAGGATTGTTGCAGCATCACTGGTGCTTGGGCTGTATAGCTTATTGGAGTTAAGACATTACCCGTATTGGTATTATTCACAAATTCACCCATCGCTTGGCAAGCCTGATCTAACATATAATACATGCCATAAAATGTGAGAATACTTAAAGAGATTTGAATTAACTTCCAAGTTAAACTGAGCACACCCCAGGAAATAGAACCCACAATTTTCAAAACAGATTTGCCTTTCAAATCGTCATAAGCTTGCACCATGCCTTCAATAAGCATATAACACACCATAAGCTACTAGTGGCAGACAAATTAACAGCCCTAAAGGAGAGATTGCAAAACCCATCCCTACTGCTAGTGTTGCAAAGCCAGCAATAGCCGGATAAATCCACATCGCAGCCAATGTCGCCATTGCAGTGCCATACAAAGCACTTAAACCAAAAGTGCCAAAATACAAAATCGCATAATGTGTATTGTTAAATTTTGCATTGGCCTCAATGGCAAAACCTTCAAACCAGCGATGCACACCATCGTCATCTTGAGTAAAAAACATTTTATTAATGACTTGTGCAATATTACCTTTTTGCAGCATATAATTCATAAAATAACCTGCTGTATAAAGCACTAAAGCAATAGGAATCACATAAATTTCAAGTGGAATACATACGGCAGCTATCACTACCAACATCAGAAGTTTAACATTCTCTCTATCATCTAGAGTTGAGTTTTTCCAGAAATAATCAAATAAAAATTTATCGAGTAATAAATTGAATATAGCGATACCAACAACTGCAATAGCCGCTGGCGTAGACATGGTAAAAATATATGCATAATTTTCTATTAATATTTTTTCGACAAACATAATTGTAGCGTAACTACTCGCATAAATACCAAATATTGTATTAAAAAAATCATCGTTAGCATTAAAAAACTCCTGTAATTCCTGGTTTTCTTTTGATATTTTTTTAATATATTTTATATTTTCAATTTCATTTCTAGGCTTACTTTGCCAAATCCAATTCCACCACCAAAGACCCTCGATATATTTTCGCCTTGCTTCTATTCCAGCTTTAACCTTTACATCAATTGAATTAATAATTTCTGGAAAATTAGATAAACCTGGGATCGCTTCGATAATATTTTCTACAGATTTTTGATTTAGTATTTCT
>JBEKTV010000009.1:0-10999 GCA_049515675.1 Gammaproteobacteria bacterium
TGGTTACGCGCATGAGAAACGTTATTCCCAGACATTGCGACTTTACCTGTAACTTGACAATAAGCACCCATGATTAATCTCCTTCACTAAGAGGGGGTTTTATATCAGAAATCGTCCATATGTGCAAGTTTTGTGAGGCGGATTAGGTTGACTCAAAAATCTTTTTAACTGGGGCTGCGAGGGCAAGAGGATTTGAGTTATCCAACTTATACCATTGATATTCTGCATCTTTCAGCTCATTTGGAATGCGTAAACTTTGCGTGGATATTTTTACGAGTTGAATATGAAAACGATAATGGGTGAATGTGTGACTCGATGTTTCTATGTAATCTTTTTTATTACGCAACTTTGTTGGGCATTCCGGAAAACACCATAAGCCACCCCAAATACCTGGGGCTTTGCGTTTTACTAATAATATGGCGTTTTGTTTTTTGTTGTGTAGCACCAACATATAGGCGTGTTTTTCGGGTAATGTTTTTTTTGGTTTTGACTGTGGTATTTTTTCTTGTAGATTTTTTTCATAAGCTAAACATACATTGCGCAGCGGACAGAGTGGACATTTAGGTGCTCTGCGAGTGCAAATCATTGCGCCTAGATCCATTAATGCTTGATTATAAATTCCGGCATTAATTTTGGGTGTGTATTTTGTTGCGATGTCCCATAATTCATTTTGTAGTTTGGGATCTCCTGGCCAAATATTCATTGCAAATACACGCGATAAAACGCGTTTTACATTACCATCTAAAATCACAGCAGATTGATTCATCGCAAACGATAAAATTGCGCCAGCAGTAGAGCGACCAATGCCGGGTAATTTTATCATTTCAGATAAAGTTTCTGGAAATTTGCCTTGATAATCGTTCACGATTATTTTTGCGGCGCGATGTAAGTGTCTTGCACGTGCGTAATAACCTAAGCCTGTCCATAATTGTAATACTTCATCTTCACTTGCGCGCGCGAGATCTTCTATAGTTGGAAAACAATGCATAAAGCGCAGGTAATAGGCTTTAACGGTTTCCACTTGCGTTTGTTGCAACATGATTTCTGAAATCCACACACGATAAGGTGTGGGATTGGACTGCCAAGGCAAATTATTTCGCCCATGTTGTTGTTGCCACGGGATTAGGTTTTTACTAATGCTTGCCGACATTAATGGAATAAACTCTTTAATGTATCTTTGACTGCTTGTCCAACATCTTGGCCTGCACCTACTATCGATCCACTTTGATTAAGCGTATCAGTGACTCCAGCCTTAGCGGTGCCTACTAATAAGGCTTGAATGCCTTTAGGGTCTATACCAATTTTAGGATGATTTAAATTTCCAGAAAGTGTTAGCGGAATTTGTACATTAGCATTTTGGCTAGAACTTACGCGTAGCGCATAATTAATATATTGTTTTACTAAATCAATATTGCCATGTGCAGTTGCATAAAAACCAGAACCATCCACCACTAAATCATCATTTTTAAAAATATTGTTATTAATGGTAAATGTGCCGGTGAGTTTATTAAAACGAGTTTGCTTTTGATTAGAAAGTGTAACAGCCTCAAGCGGCAGGGTTGCAAGTTGTACCAGATTTTTCGATGTGATTAACGATTCGCCCATTTTTAACCAATAACTTAAATCAAGACCGCGCACCACACCATTATCCATCTCAAAATTGCCTGAACCGTTCAGCGCACCATCAAGCAGGAAATTTGCTTTTGCATTTAAATTGCCTGAAAAAATATCACCATCAATTTGTGCACTGTGAACAATCACATCCATCTGGCCTTTAGGTGCATTATTTTTCATATCCATTTGTATCTGCGCATCGATATTTGAAATTGTAACCGTCGTTTGTTTTGATAAATAAATTTTTGTATCAAGGAGGGAGAGTGCTTTGATATTAATTTGTTTATTGAGCAGCGTTTTGAGTTCTGGATAAACATGTACTTCTTTAATATCCGCTAAAGTTTCGCTTCCAGTTGCTTGCCCGATTTGCACGCTTTTGAGCGTAAAGCCAACACTGGGTAAAAGTCGCCAGGAAATATCACCATTGATGGCAAAAGGCCTATGAATTTTCTCTTCAATTTTTGCCGCGATTAAATCTTTATATTGAGTAGGATTGACAAAAAACACCAAACCTACAACCGCGAGTAATAACATCAAAAAAATAGTCAGTAATAATTTCATTTATTGTCTCCAAAATGCTGGGGTGAATAATACTAAAATGGCAAATAACTCTAAGCGACCTAATAACATCGCAAAAGCAAATATGACCTTAGCCGGCGTGTCGACGCTAGCGTAATTATAGGTCACGTCTCCTAATCCTGGGCCAAGACTTGTGATCGTGGCTATTACGCCACTAAACGCAGTCATGAAATCTAAACCAAGTAACATGAGACAAATCATCATGACAAAAAAACAAATAAAATATAAACCTACAAATCCCCACACCGCATCACTAATCCGAGATGTAACATGTTTTTGATTGAGCTTGAGTAAGAAATAGCCTTTAGGATGAATCAATCTTATTATTTCACGCCAACCTTGTTTTAAGATCAGAATAAAACGCACTACACGAATTCCACCCGCAGTTGAGCGTGAACAGCCGCCTAAAATAGCCATCAATGTGAGAAAAATTGCGATGAAAATAGGCCAGCTATAAAAAGACCCTAAAGTAAATCCTGTGGTTGTGGTGATGGATATCAATTGGAATAAAATTTCAATCAAGGTGCGTACAGGTTCCAGCACGGCCATTTGTGAAAAAATAACATAACTACAAATGATAAACACGGCCAATTGAATGAATAAAAATACATTGACTTCAGTGTCTTTAAAATAACTCAAGAATTTGCCATAGCGAAATGCTAGAAAATGTAAAGAAAAATTGATTGCGCCCAATATCATAAATAAAACAGCAATTAATTGCAGGCCTGGTTCTGAAAAAATAAAACTATTATCATAGGGTGCAAAACCACCCGTAGATACCGTTGCGAATGCAAAACACACGGCATCAAATAAACTCATGCCGCCTGCCCAATACGCAATAATACATGCAAGATTAAGCCCTAAATATACTATCCATAATATTTTTGCGGTTTGCGTCACTTGCGGAGTTAATTTTGTATCTTTAGAAAAAGACGCAATATCAGAGCGGAATAATTGTAAACCCCCGATCCCAAGCAGAGGTAGAATAGCAACAGCAAGTACAACAATTCCCATGCCACCTAAAAATTGTAATTGTTGTCTGTAGTAGAGAATTGAGCGTGGCATGGTATCTAAGCCTACAAATACCGTTGCGCCGGTTGTCGTTAAGCCTGATATAGATTCAAATATACCATCGATAACGGAAGCAGAAATAGCAGGTGAAAAAATAAAAGGTAATGCGCCAAATAAGCCCACTGTCGTCCACAATAAAGTGACCAGAAAAAAACCATCCCGCGTACGTAATTCTTGCGTGGCATTACGTTGCAGATACCACAATAATAATCCAGCAGTAAAGGTGACCATGCCAGCCGATAAGAATGTAGTGACTTCAACTTCTTGATGCCATAAGGCAATTGCAATTACAGGTAAATGAGTGAGACTAAAAATCATTAAGATCACACCGAGAATACGTAAGCTTACCGCAATGTGTATCATATGTGCACCATTAAAAAAATGTAAGTCCGACCTGGAATAAGCGTTCTATTGCAGGGATGTCGCGTTTATTCGGAACAAATAAAATAATATGATCTTCTGGCATGATAAGGGTTTGAGGCCCCGCAATAATCACCATGCCCGCACGCACAATTGCACCGATTGATGCGCCTTCAGGTAGGGGAATTTGTTCAATCGTCTTTCCAACAATTTTAGAATTTTCTGGCGTACCATGTGCAATTGCTTCTAGGGCTTCAGCGCCATTGTTATTTAAGGTGTGGGCTTCAACCACATCGCCGTGCCTTAAGTGGCTTAAAACATTATTCATGGTGGCTAAATGAGTAGAGATAACAATATCAATCGGGCTGTTTACAATTAAATTAATGTAAACTTGTCGATTAATCAGCGCGATCACTTTGCGTGCACCTAAGCGTTTTGCCAAGGTTGCAGACATAATATTAATTTCATCATCATCTGTTACTGCGCAAAATACATCCACATCTTTAATATTTTCTTCTGTTAATAAATTTTCATCGACAGCATTACCATGCAATACCACAGTATTTTGTAATGTTTCTGAAAGCTTGCGGCAGCGACCTTTTTCGCGGCTGATTATTTTTACATGGTAACAATTTTCTAGCGCTTGTGCTAATCCAAGTCCAGTATTGCCACCACCTGCGATCATAATATTGCGTGAAGGTTTGAAGCTGCCGCGTAATTCACTGATCACTTCGCGCACATTATTTTTATCAGAAATAAAAAATACTTCATCATCCACTTCAATAATCGTATCAGGATTAGGCGTAATGGCTTTACCATTGCGGGTAATGGCCACAATTTTTGCTTCAACAGAAGGTAAATGTATGACCAGATTTTTGAGCGGCTGACCAATGAGTGGCGCTTGCTCACAGGCTTTCACCATCACTAATTCAATTTTTCCTCGGGCAAAATCTAAAACTTGTAAGGCGCTGGAATATTCCACTAAGCGTGCAACATAATTAATCATTAAATCTTCAGGATTAATTAAAATATCTACGGAAATAGCTTTTGCACTAAATAATTGTGGGTAGCGAATATATTCACTGTTACGAATACGGGCAATTTTGCGGGGTGTTTTAAACAGTTGTGCGGCAATTTCACAGGCCAACATATTGACTTCATCACTACCGGTGACGGCAATTAACATATCGGCATCTTTTGCTCCAGCTTTTTCTAAAACTTCAGGAGATGCGCCATTGCCGACTACTGTGAGTAAATCGAATTTTTCACTTAATAAAGACAGTGGATTAGGGCTGCTGTCCACTAATGAAATTTCATTGTGACCGAGCAATAATTGTTCTGCAAGCGTTCTGCCGACACGACCGGCGCCTAGGATAATGATTTTCATAATGAATCATTATAACACTAAATAAATACAGTGCCTGGCTGTAGCTGCGCTTTATGCGCATTTAAAAAATCAGCAACAGGCATGCGGCGTTTGCCAGAGAGTTGTATTTCGGTAATACGTAAAATACCTAAACCGGTCGCAATATCTAAACCTTCACGGCTTGCATGAATAAGCATGCCGGGTGCATTTTGCGTATCTGTTTCAATGACATGTGCCTTAAAAATACGCAAAGTCTGCTCGCCCAACAAAGTGTAAGCGATGGGTGAAGGGTAATAAGCGCGAATGAGGCGATCTATCTTTTCTGCGCTTTGTTGCCAATCAATTTTGGCCTGATGTTTTTCTATTAAGTGGGCATAAGTTTTTTGTGAAGCATCTTGGCGTTTAGGCTGAATTTGATGTTGTTCGATTTTATCTAGGGTGGTTAATAATAACTGTTGAGCCATGGGAATAAGACGATTAAATAAATCTTCACTGGTATCATGAGGCTGTATGTCACACTGCGCGCTAGATAACACTGGCCCGGTATCTAAACCTTTTTCCATTTGAATGATAGATATCCCAGTTATTTTATCGCCGGCTAAAATCGCTTGTTGTACGGGCGATGCGCCGCGCCATCTCGGTAATAACGAAAAATGAATATTAATACAACCATATTTAGGAATGGCCAAAATTTCAGGCGGCAATATTAATCCGTAAGCCACAACTATTAATATATCGGGCGCTAAGTTTTTGAGGACTTGCACTTGTTCGGGGGTGTTTAGCGTTTGCGGCTGTAATATAGGAATGTCGTGATTAAGCGCCAAAGTTTTAACTGGGCTTGGTGTTAAATGCCGGCCGCGTCCTGCTGGTCTATCGGGCTGTGTATACACATGAGTGACTGCACATTTAGATTGAATGAGGTGTGATAATATTTGTTCAGATACTTCTGGGGTGCCGGCAAAAATAATGTTTAACATGAAAACTATCCTAAGGATGAAAAAACTAATGACAAATGCCCCAAAGCTTAGGTAGCATACACCGATGTTCGACTACCTAGCACAAACTGATCTCAAACATTATCTCGCGATTTGCCATATCCCGCAAATGGGTAGCAAGCGCCTTGCGCATTTATTCAAGCATTTCAATTCATTTGCTGAAATTTTAGGCAGCAATCACAAAACCCTAACTCAGCTTGGTTTTTCTGACAGCCTGGCTTTAAATATTTTAAAACCCGATTATAGTCTGGCTGAGCAAGACTTGGCTTGGTTAAATCAAGCGTCTAATCGTAGCATTCTGACCCTATTAGATGCTGAATATCCAAGACAATTGAAGGAGATCGCCGCAAAACCCCCTGTTTTATATGCAGAAGGTCGCAAAGATTTACTGTATACGCAACAAATTGCCATAGTCGGTAGTCGCAATCCTACCACCATGGGTTTAACCAATACTCAAATATTGGCAACCGATTTAGCCAAGGCAGGTTATACAATAACCAGCGGTTTGGCTTTAGGCATTGATGCCAAAGCCCATCAAGCAGCACTTTCATTATCAAAACCAACAATTGCTGTTTTAGGCACAGGTCTTAAGCACATATATCCAAAGCGCAATGAAAGATTATCAAAGGAGATCGCTGAAAATGGCTTGTTAATCAGTGAATTTCCCGTAAATACGGCGCCAAAAGCCGAGAACTTTCCCCGTCGTAATCGCATTATTAGTGGTTTAAGTTTAGGGGTATTAGTGATAGAAGCTGCACTGAAAAGTGGATCCTTAATTACAGCGCGCTATGCTATTGAACAGAACAGGGAAGTTTTTGCTGTTCCTGGTTCTATACAAAATCCACTCGCACGCGGTTGTCATGCGTTGATTCGTCAAGGAGCAAAATTAGTGGAAACTGTGAACGATATTAATGAAGAGTTTTCTGGTATCATCCCAAATGCGGTATTAAAACCAGCAGCAGCTTGTTTATCCTTAGTTGAAAAACAAGTATTAAACTTGATTCAGCACAGTCCGCTGCCATTTGATTGTTTAGTTGAGCAATCAAATTTGAGTGTCCAAGAATTGTCTGCCGCTATTACCCAGTTGGAAGTCCAAGGACTTATCCAAGTCAACACTAGTGGTTATATCCATTTTTCGGAGCAAACTTATGAAACCCAATGTGCTTGATATGTTAATTGAATTTTTAGCTGATGCAGATCTTGGCGAAAACTTGCCTTTTGATGCCTATACCCTTGAAAAACTAGAAAAAATGGGTTTTGACCAAGAGATGATAGAAGATGCTTATGCATGGTTTCATGACACCCAAGATGAAGAAGATATGGAACATGTAAATGACCCAAGTCCGCTGGCACAACGTATATACACCCCATGGGAAAATACCCTATTATCTAGTAGCTGCAAAAGCCTGTTAATGAGGCTAGAACAGGCGGGTGTATTGACAATGACGACCAGGGAGATCATTATTAGCCAAATGTTACAGCTGGATGTTGCACAAATGGATGTGGACCAACTGAAATGGTTAAGCATTATTGCGCTTTCCGACCATTTAGATGATGCAACCATTACTCGGCTGTTGGATTATTTATTATTGCAGGAAGACGCAAAAGCAAAATTAGAAGTCAATTAGAGACAATATGGCAAAAAACTTAGTTGTTGTAGAATCACCCGCAAAAGCACGTACGCTGAAAAAATATTTAGGTAAAGACTATGAAGTCATTGCCTCATACGGTCACGTCCGCGATTTAGTCCCTAAAGAAGGCGCGGTAGATCCGGATCACAACTTTGCCATGAAGTATCAAACCGTAGAAAAAAATAATAAACATATTGATACCTTTATCAAAGCCTTAAAACAAGCCGATGCTTTATATCTTGCAACTGACCCTGACCGCGAAGGCGAGGCCATTTCTTGGCATTTAAGAGAATTAGCCAATGAGAAAAAAGTACTGGGCGATAAACCGGTTTATCGGGTGGTATTTCATGAGATCACCAAAAAAGCGATTTTACATGCGATGGAAGAGCCGCGCGAATTATCAATAGATTTAATTCATGCGCAGCAAGCACGTCGCGCACTCGATTTTTTAGTCGGCTTTAAACTCTCGCCTTTACTTTGGAAAAAAATTCGCCGTGGTTTATCCGCAGGGCGCGTGCAAAGTCCGGCGCTGCGATTAATTGTTGAGCGGCAAGAAGAAATTGATAAATTTATTCCGCAAGAATATTGGACCATAGAAGCAAGCTGTGAAAAAGACACACATACATTTCCTGCAAAATTAATTGAATATAAAGGTGAAAAACTCAAACAATTTACGATTAATAATGATAAAGATGCATTTAGTGCCAAAGACACATTATTAAAAGAAGCAAACGGTGTGTTAACAGTTAAATCCGTTGATAAAAAACAACGTAAGCGTCATCCCTCTCCGCCATTTATTACTTCAACACTGCAACAAGAAGCTGCGCGTAAATTAGGATTTACAGCACAAAGAGCGATGCGTGTTGCCCAACAACTCTATGAAGGGATAGATGTGGGTGATGGCGTGGTCGGTTTAATTAGTTATATGCGTACCGATTCGGTGAATTTAGCCAATGAGGCCATAGAAGAAATTCGTGCATTTATCGCGCAAAAATATGGCAAACACAATGTGCCTGATGAAATTAAAGTTTACAAAACCAAATCAAAAAATGCCCAAGAAGCACATGAAGCGATTCGCCCTACCAGTGTGAACCGCGTACCCGAAGACATTAAATCATTTTTAAGTGATGAACAATTTAAATTATACCGTTTGATTTGGCAGCGGACTGTAGCTTGTCAAATGATTCATGCCACCATTAATGCGGTGGCAATTGATTTAACTTGTGGTAATCATATATTTCGCGCTAATGGTTCTACAATTGCCGATCCTGGATTTATTTCGGTGTATCAAGAAGGCATAGATGATGAAAAGAAAAATGATGACGAAGGTCGCTTATTACCGGAAATGAATGAAGGTGAAACAGTAAAATTACTGGATGTAGACAGCAAACAACATTTTACTGAACCGCCACCGCCGTTTACGGAAGCAAGTTTAATTAAATCACTAGAAGAATTTGGTATTGGTCGTCCATCCACTTATGCCAGTATTATTCAAACATTGCAACAACGTGAATACGCGATTTTAGATAAAAAACGTTTTCATCCTACTGATGTTGGTCGTGTGGTCAATAAATTTTTAACCCAGTATTTTACTAATTATGTTGATTATGCTTTTACTGCAAATCTTGAAGATCAATTAGATGCGGTCTCTCGTGGTGAAACAGATTGGTTACCCGTGCTTGAAAACTTTTGGCAACCTTTTATTAAATTAATTCATACCACAGAAGAAACCGTCCAGCGCAGCGATGTGACCCAAGAAAAATTAGATGAAAAATGTCCAAAATGCGGTAAAGATTTAAGTATACGTTTAGGCAAACACGGTCGTTTTATTGGCTGTACCGGTTATCCTGAATGTGATTACACTCGTAATTTAGGTGATGATACTGCGCAACCTCAAACTGAAATTGTTGAAGGTCGCAAATGTCCAGAATGTGGCAGTGATTTACAAATTCGCGTAGGTAAATATGGCAAATTTATAGGATGTACGAATTATCCTAAATGCAAACACATAGAACCTTTAGAAAAACCAGAAGATACTGGCGTACAATGTCCAGAATGCTCCAAAGGTACAATGCTAAAACGCAAATCTAAACGCGGCAAAATTTTCTATTCTTGTTCTTTATATCCAAAATGCGCATACGCGGTTTGGGATCTGCCGCTTGATGAACCCTGCCCCAAATGCGGCTTTTTAATGCTGACCTTAAAAACCACACAAAAACGCGGCACAGAAAAAGTCTGCCCGCAGAAAAATTGTGGTTATGTGGAGAAGGTTGAAGATCCCGAGTGATTTTATTTCCGATCTTGCTTATGTCTGCTTGCGCTTGCTGCGCACAATATTATTTAATAATTCCACACTTAACGAAAAGAACAGCGCAAAATAAACATAACCTCTAGGAATATGAATCGACATGCCATCGGCGATTAATACGATACCAATTAATAATAAAAAAGTCAGTGCCAGCATTTTAATGGTGGGATATTTTTGAATGAAATAATGTAGATGCTCGCTGGCAAGCAACATTGCAAGCACAGCAATAATAATTGCAATCGCCATAATGGTAAAATCATTGGTTAAACTTACCGCAGTCAAAATACTATCGAGTGAAAACACCATATCAAATAACACAATTTGAAAAATCACTAAACCAAAGGTCGAATATTTTAACGCAATCGCAGCGCGTCCCGCTTTATCAATTTCTTGGCGAATTTCCCAAAGTCCTTTAATTAATAAAAACAAACCACCTAAAAATAAAAAGATATCACGGAAAGACACAGGATGATCAATAATTGAAAATAAAGGCTTTGTGAGTTGAGCAAGCCATACTGCGCAGGCAAGTAATAATAAGCGCGTGATTAAGGCTAAGAATAAACCTAATTTTCGCGCAAATTTTTGTTGTTTTGGCGGTAGGCGCGAACTTAAAATAGAAATAAATACTAAGTTATCAACGCCAAGAATGATTTCAAGCATAATTAATGTTGACAAAGAAATAATAATATCAAATATCACAGCCCATTCCATGGCAAGCATTCCTTGTTAAAATAAATTCGCAGGGTTAACCCATTTTTCTTCAGCCGCTTTTGTGCGAGAGGTGGTTGGCGCGGTATCGGTAGTAAATATTTCAAATATTGCATCTGGATCGCTGCCAGAAGTTAATGCACCTGTTTTACGATTAACACGCACAAATACCACACCATTAGGCTGCGCAATCACACTTTCAGGTTTATCTTTTAAAGCATCACGCATAAAATCAACCCAAACCGGTAATGCTGTTTGCGCACCGTACTCACCTTTTCCTAAAGTACGATTACGATCAAAACCAAACCAAACACTTGCAACGCGATTGGCATTAGAGCCAACAAACCAGGCATCACGATGATCATTA
>JBEKTV010000010.1:0-459 GCA_049515675.1 Gammaproteobacteria bacterium
GTTATTTTGATGTTCTGGTCCATAACTTAGTCGCAGTGAAGTCGGCTTTGTATACATATAAAGCTACTGACATGGTATTATTCATTTGGTGTTTATTATAACTTAATTAGAAAGGCGAATAACCATGAAAATATTTATTAAACTTTATTGCTTCTGCTCTCTATTTTTATTTTCCGCTATTAGTTTTGCTTTTGCCGGTGGCACAGGTACACAAGAAGATCCTTATCTTATTGAAGACTGCCAAGGTTTACAAAGTATCATTAACTTTCCAAGCGCAAGTTTTAAATTAATTAACGATATTGATTGCGCGGGATTTGATTATGGCGATAAACAAGGTTTTATGCCTATAGGTACTTCTGCATATCCATTTATAGGTAGTTTAGATGGTGATAATTTTACGATTTCGAATCTGACTATCAATCGTTCAACACAAAATTCTGTTGGATTAATTGGTTATAT
>JBEKTV010000010.1:475-11452 GCA_049515675.1 Gammaproteobacteria bacterium
AAGATAACACCGGTGGAATAGTTGGACTTGCCAACAATGATATCATGATCTCTAATGTTTCTTTTGAAGGTGAAGTCTTTGGTAATCAATATGTCGGTGGATTAATAGGCAGTTCCTATCTTAATTCCGATGCACAGGCTATCTCAAATTGCAATGTCAATGCAAATATTACGACCGCCAGCAATAATGCGGGAGGATTAATCGGATATGCTAATCACACAAATATAATAAATAGCAATGCTACTGGGGAAGTAAAATCTACTTATTCATCAAGTCGTGCTATTGGTGGTTTAGTAGGATTTATGTATGGCACCAATGCTATTATTTTTGATAAAAACTTTGCAAGTAGTATAGTAAGCGGATATAGCCAAGTGGGTGGATTAATAGGTTCTTCGTCGCTTATTAATATAAAAAATAGTTTTGCTGACTCAGCTGTTATTGGAACAGAAAGTGTGGGTGGATTAATAGGATATATCAATATCGGAATTGTGAGTGATAGTTACGCTCAAGGTGCAATACAAGGTGATCATTACATAGGTGGACTTCTTGGATATGCCGATGGTAATTCTCCGATTACAGTTACTAATACTTATGCTGCAGCTTTAGTCAGCGGAGTCGTTTATGCAGGTGGACTCATAGGTTATAAAGTAGGCACTGTTAATGTTAATAATAGTTATTGGGATAGAGATGTATCTGGCCAACCTTATTCCTCCGGAGGTACACCTAAAACTACTGCTGAAATGTATCAGCAAGCAACTTATGTGAATTGGAATTTTAACACTATTTGGCAGATTGATGAGGACGTGAATTATCCGCATTTGAGGGTTGCTTTGATTGAAGAGTAAATTGTTATTCGGTTTTAATATCTAAACGGTAGGCATGTTTGTACATGCCTACTTACTTTTACAAACTGAAATATCATTAATTTAAATTAATTTTTAAGAGTTACAGCGCTCAATTTAAATCCAAGCTCTGAACATTTTTGTATAGCCCAATTATCTTCTTTGTTTGCTGCTTCAGTCAGCCATTTTTTTGCACTGTCATGATCTTCAGGCACACCATCACCATGCCATAACATGCTAAATAAATTACACATCGCTCGTGTATGCCCTTCGTTTGCTGCTTCTAAAAATAATTTGTGCGCTTCTTTTTTATTAATCGGCAACCCGCCTTTTCCTAGTAAATAATACAATCCTAAATTTGTTTTAGCACGATAATAACCTGCTTCTGCTGCTGTTTGATATGCCTTAGCAGCTGCATTTTCATTACCTTCTTTTTCAAACGCTTGTCCTTGTGAATAATTTTGTTTTGCGGCCACTTCATCATATGGTATAGAAATGTTAGAAGCTAGTGAACGTGTATTAGGTTGATAAGATGCTACGGTCAAATGCTGAGTAGCTTGTGGTATCAAAGTAGATGCTTGCTCTCTATTTTGCACATGTAGTTTTAATGAAAGTAAGCGATTTTTTATTTCTTCTAGATCATTTTTCTGATTTACTTTAATGTCTTGTACAGCAGCTAAAATTTGCGCTTGTCCTGCCATGATTTCCTGTTGATGTGACTCTATCCATGCCAAATCCAAACGACGATCTTCTACGTCTTGTGAATGATCAAATAGCTGCTGGACATTAATACTCAGTTCTAACACAGATATTTTATCAGTCAAGGCTTGATTTAACTGTGCAAATTCCTTTTCATGTGTACCTGATTTAACTACTTTCATGATCCAACTGGATTTATCTTGAAATTGCATGATAAATGAATAACATTGCTGCATGCATATATGTAAATCATTAAGATGTGCTACAAATTGCTCATCGTTTCTAAGTGTTTTAAGAGCTGATAAGATATTTGAGATGCTTTCAATTCTATGATAAATACGTTCGCACTGATTCTTATTAGCCTCAACTCTTTGTACTGAATTATAGATTTCTTTAGTTAATGCCCCAATGGCATTAATTATCATTACTGGTGCCATACTGTCTCCTTATTATTTTTTTAAACTACTATTGAGTGTATCTAAATTGTCTCGATATTCAATCGTTTTCATACTACATAATTCTTCAATGATTTTAGGTAATCCGAAACGCTCACTGGGTTTAACTTTCCAACAATTGACTATCAGTTGACCGAAAGGCGCGGGGCAATCTGCAGGTATATCATCATGCTCACCATTTTTTATCCATTCCATGATAAGTGCTTGATTGGTAATTTCTTCATCTTCAAAAGGGACTTTACCTGATGCAATTTCGTATAGTATTACACCATAACTATATACATCACTTTCTGTAGTATGTTTTGCCTTTCGTTGAAATAACTCAGGTGCCATCCATAATAGCGTACCGACTGCATTAGTTTGTTGTGTACTGCTACTGGATTCTTTTTTAATTGTTGATAAACCAAAATCAGTCAGTTTAGCGCGATTTTGCCTGTTGATTAATACATTTAAACTTTTTAAGTCGCGATGTAAAATGTCTTTTGAATGAATAAATGATAATCCATAAGCAACATCTAATGCGATGGTTTTGCGAGTTGTCCAATCTAATGTTTCCTCACCATGTAATACAGCATGTAATGAGCCTTTTTCCATATACTCCATGACAAGACAATATGGTTGAGTGCAAATAGCGTAAAGACGGACAATATGTTCAGTAGTTAAGTTGGCCATGATTTTAGCTTCATTCTTAAATTCCTCAGTATGCTTTTCTGATAATTGTTTGACTTGAAGCTCTTTTACTGCAACTTGCATATTGGCCCAAGTACCTTGGTATACAATACCAAAACTGCCTTTGCCTAAATCTTTGCCTCTTTTAATATCGCTATAGTCAATTACAAAAGAAATAGATATTCGACCTAAATCTTCGTTTATATCATTGCTGTTAATTTGAGATATAGCACCAGCATGACCTGAAGGGTTGGCTTGCATTTCAAGAAATCTTTCCAAATTTTTATTAAGCTTTTCTTGTTCACGTAATTTTTTGGCTTCCGCTTCCTTTTGTACACGTATTATTTCTGCTTCACGTTCTTCTTGTTCTAGTAATTTTCTAGCTTCAGCTTCTCTTTGTTTGGCTTGCTCTTGTGCTCTTTCATCTGCATCCTTACTTCTCTGTAAAGGTGAAATGTATTTTATTATTTTCTCATAATCAGGACGCTGTTCATTTGCAGCAGTATTCATTTGTTTTTCAGCTAGCGCCAAGAGAGTTAAATTTTCTCTGGTCTTAGCAAAAATATTCGCACCATTGCTTATCAACCACTGAAATGCTTTGGACTTACCTTTTCGCACACTAAATTCAACTAAGCATTGTATGACAGTTTTACCACCATGAGGCAAATTCGAACTAACAAAGCTGTCTTTCATAAATATTTTTTTTATTTTACATCTTTCTAAAAGCAAAGCATCATCTTCTTCGCAGGCTCCTAACATATGTTCATAGAACCTAGATTGATCCGTACAATAAAGATTTATAAAATAGTCATAAAGCTCTATACAAGCGTTTCTAAACTCATTTGTCGTCGTATAGTAATAGGATGCATGGCTGCCCTTCTGCGTATAGCCAAACATACCCGCTATATGCTTCAGGTCAGGCTTATTAAAAGTTCCATATTTAGTAATAATCCACTTGGCGAACTGCATATTTGCTTCTTTATGCAACTCTTTTATATGCAATAGATAGCTACTTATGTTAGGGTGAATAGCAACACCACATTCATTTATTACAAACTCTACCAATTCATGATTGTCGCTCGACTCATGGAAAACCCTGGTAAGTTCTGCGCGAGAATTATCTGTGCATTGCATATTTTTCAAAACATATCTGACAGTATCTTTTATATTTATATCAACTAGGCCAGCTTGTTTACTAGATTTAGAATTATTCATGCAGAGAGTTTCAAACAGTCCCTTGCCAGACCATTTAGCACCTTTCTGATGTAAATATTTTACAATTTCAAAGCGACCATAACGCACTGCACAATCCATAGCAGTGTCATTTTTTCTGCAATATATTCTGTCTCCCAAATCAATCAGAACATCTGCCGGTGTATCAATCGGTACAGGTGCGTCCCAGAAAAAATAGCCGCCTTTTTCAACAAGTAACTTGACTTGTTCTATATCATTTTTCAATACCGCGATATGTATTTTACCCACGACGACCTCTTTGATGGATGAAAGAAAGTTAAATTTATTGCATGATATATTAACTCATTCAAAATAAAAATTGTAAAATTTACATTTATGCAGGTGGATTAATCTGTTCTGACAATAATAACAGAATTAGTGAGAACCATAGCTACTGGGATACAGTTGTTTTTGGTTAGCCTATTCAGCAGTTGGCTCCCCAAGAACCATAAAAGAAATATATCGAAAAGCAACATATGTCAATTAAAGGAGTTCAATTAAAAACTATCGGCCACGTTCATTAACCAAATATATGTATGCAATTGTATTTGTAAGCGCACGGGTAAATGATCTGCCAATATCCATTGCGCTAAATCTTTTGCAGGCAACTCTTCGTAGCTGGGGGAAAAGTGATGGTCCTAATGCTTGGCCTTTGGATCAAATGGGTGATACCAAAAATTTATCCCCCTTCACCAGGGGTAATTTATAAAGCTGGATAACTATATTCGTCATGATGACGATAATGCATTTCAGTTTGCTTAATTAATAAACTTATGGCACAATTATATTTCTTAATGAAGTAAGAGATGTAACATGTACCCTGAAGCGTATGCAAAAATCCCGCAATTTATTAATATTTATAGCAAAATTATAGGGTTATTAAAGAATCCACCCTTTAATGTTGACACTAAAGATCTAAAAGAACTAAAAAATTTATCTCCATATGAGGGTTTCAAAGCGGTCATACTCAATATGAACTCTATATTCGAACGATTAATGATTCCGCTTACAATATCAAATGAAGATACAAAAAAGTGGCAAAATTGTAAAAGTACTGTCGAAATGCTTATCTCAATTGACGATGATGACATAGAAGTTCATCTATCTGTTTTTGAACAAGTTTATGATCTTGTTAAGGAACAAGTAAAAAATGTGCAAGCTACGGAACAATCACAACAGACGACTTCTGCTAGCTCATCGTCTACACAAGATTATTATGACAGATATAAACAACTCTATTTAGCTTATCTACATATATACAAACAATATCAACACTGGATAGGTTCAAATTCAAGTTCAAATTCAAACAATGAATTACCGGAAACTAGTGATGAGATGATTGATCTATTAAAAAATATGATTTTTAATCAGATTAACCTTGCGCCTGAACAAAGAATTTATAGCGAAACATGCCAAGAGTTAGACCAAATCAAAAAACAAATTAGGCTTACAAACTCTAGAGATGATATGATAATTTTATTTCAAAAATATGCGCAAACACTTTGTGCTGCATTTGGATTTCAAGAACTTTCATCCCAAGTAGTTAAGCGTAGACAAGCAACTATGCCAGCATGGGGAAATACAATCAACCCTACCCTTACGACCTACCAAGAACTTTATCAACAATATGTCATTCTAGAAGAAAAATATTATGCGATATTAAAAGCTAAAGATTTAATAACCGAATCTAATATACATTTTAAGCTAGATAAAAAATCACCAAATGATACAAAATTGATTTTAGCAACATTATTAAACTTTATGAAAACGGAAGTCAAATTAACCAATGTATTTGATACTTTGGGTAATACTGTGACAGGCAAACAAAAAGTATCTTTAAACGATATCTATGCGGAAATCTTAGCTTTTCAAGATTTGAGAGATTCACCCGCCATTCATAATAAACTGAATGAATTTTTACTTGAGGTTAATGCAATACTAGAGCCTTTAGCAGCTGGTTTGTCATCAGAACCAAAAAACCGTTTAATTAAAAACTAGCGGCCACGTTCATTGCCCCAAATATATTTATGCAGCTGTATTTGTAAGCGCACAGGTAAATGATCTTGTAATATCCACTGCGCTAAATCTTTTGCTGGCAACTCTTCATGACTAGGTGAAAATAAAACTTCAAATTGATTGGCTAAAGCATATTCTGATATTATTTTTTTAGCCCAATCATAATCACCACGATTGCAAATCACAAATTTAATTTGATCATGCGGGGTTAAATATTTTATATTTTCATATAAGTTTTTATCGACCTCACCAGATGCAGGTGTTTTTAAATCTAAAATTTTAACGACACGTAAATCCACTTGTCTCACATCAATTGCGCCACTAGTTTCTAATGACACAATATATCCACTGTCACATAATGCACTTAATAATGGGATACAAGCTTTTTGCGCCAGCGGTTCGCCGCCGGTTACGGTGACATATTTAGATTTATATTCCGCTACTTTTGCTAAAATTTCTTCTTGTAACATTTTGCTGCCGCCAGAAAAGGCATAATCCGTATCACAATATTGGCACCTCAGTGGACAACCGGTGAGACGAATAAACACGGTGGGTAAACCTACAGTATTGGTTTCACCTTGTAGGGAATAAAAAATTTCAGTGATTCGTAACATATATATTTCTCTCAAATAAAATGATTAATTGGTTTTCTTTATGCCCGCTATGTTTGCATTATTTGCAGGCGGACTTGCACTGCTTGAGGAACTTGATGAGCTTGATGAGCTACTTGCTGAACTTGATGAACTTGCTGAACTTGCTGAACTTGCGATATTTCGTATAGGAGATTTACCTTTAGTTATAATAGGACGCATAGTTGCTGCACTAGTCTTAGACACGCTATTTGCATGAATGCTACTACTCACTGTAGGTGCTGTATAAGAAGGTGCAGATTGACTGGCACGCAAAGTTTCATTGGTGAGTTCATAATCAATAAGTTTAAAATCTTTTTCCAAATTAGACCATAATCTTTGATACTCATCTTCAAGAGAATAATTGTGTTCACCTATTGTAATGCCAAATAAAGCACGAATTAAACACATAGGCTGCATCATTTTTGCCATAAAAGCGTAATAGTTATCTATTTTGGTACAATCTCTAATTAAAGACTGTTCAACCACTGGCGGAAAAGCCTCAGTATAGGGAGGAGTCTGTGAAAATTTACCTTGGTACAAAAGTGGAACAACAATTTTCTTATCTGTTTGCAATCTTTTCTCTATGGCTACCCATTCTTTAGCTACATTTGTACTAGGATTTTGCACTTGGATCTTTAAGCGATCTGTACCTATTAAGATAATATAATCACTCTTAGCAATATTATCTTCCTGGCAGGCTGTAATATTACCATTCATATTGACAATATCTAAAAATACAGTGGCGCCTAATGTTTTCAAATCTAGCTTTAGTCGTAATAGAAATGCCTGTAATTCTTTATTAAAAGCTTTACCTGCATCAGTTGAATTATCTTCCCAGGCGTAACTAATATAACAAAATGGTGCACGATGTTGGGTTTTTCTCAATTTACGTTTAACATCAGCTAAAAAGTTTTGGAAAGCACGCTCTTTTGGGGGTAAACCATGTTTTTCAAACACTTCTAAAGTCCTTTTTAGCAACTCTGCTTGTTCCTGTACTTTAACAGCTGCCCGCTGAAATTCCTCTTTTGCTTCTTGCTCTTGTTTTAACTTGCCTTTCCATACACCCTCTTTTATTGCCAATTCATCTTGCGCTTTTTTTAGAGCAGCTTGATATTGTGATAAGTTATTACCTTGAGATTGTTGCTGTGCAAATGCTGCGCGATCATTCTCCATGATTTCTAAACGTAATTTTAAAGCTGAACACTGATCAGATAACTGCTGATTTTCTTGCTCAAGCTGTTTCTTTTCAATTGACAACTGTTGTGCTTGTGCCTGTAGTAGAGTAAATTCTTCTGTAGGTAGAGGATTTTCTTTTAATAGTTGTATTTTTTGTTGCAACTCAATTAATAGATTATTTTTCTCATTTGCTTGCGCCTCACTCGAAGCTAAACGTTGTTGTAGTATACCTATACTTTCTACTGTAACCTTTGCTTCTTGATTTATAGTTTCGTTCAAAACAATTTGCTGCTGCAACGCTAATTGATTTTTATTGATTAATTCTTTAGCGGCTAACTCTTGTGCCTGTAAAGAGGCAAGCGCATTTTCAGTTTTTTGTAACTGTGTGATAAAATCAATTTTTTCATTTGCATGGTGCGCTTGCAAAGATGCAATTACTGTGTGCGCTGCTTCTAAGGCTTCAACTAATTGCCCAATATCTTCCTGAAGGATTGTCTCACTTTCATCTGCTTTATTAGCAGCTTGAGCTTTTTCAGTTGCTTCTTTCACCTGTTTTAGCAGGCTTTTCTCACGTTCCCTAAACTCAGCAAAATCTTGCCTCTGGTCTTCGGTCATTTCTAATACAGCTCTTTCAAGTTGGTTATTTTCATAGTCTAACTCTGCAATCACTCTTGTCGAATCTTTAACAAGCAATTCGCTTTTTTCTAGGGCATCATATGTTTGCTCAAGCTCTAGTTCTAATTCCTTTATGCGTGCATGTAGTGCACGCTGATGTCTTCCGTTTGTATTTTTTAATGCTTGCACATGGGAAATAAAATCCTCATTATCCTTATCATTGCCATTGTCATCGCCTGATTCATCACGGATTTTTAACATTGCTTTTTTGAATTGAGCGTCACTTTCTTCATATATCTTATCGATTAATGATCGTGATTCTTCGTGTCCTTGTTTGGCAGCTTTATAAAGCAATTTTAATCCATCTGCCTGGTCTTTCTCTTTATTTCTTAGAATACTAAACAGACGAGAAAATATATCGTAATTATGTGAATCATTATCACTATCGCTATCATTATCGATGCCAAAATAAAACAACCTGCCTAATTCATACTGTGACTGCACATTTAGTTCCGAGCTTATAAGGTCACTGATAAATTTATCAAAACTTTCATGATCGTGACGAGTCATCAAACACAAATCTATATCTGACTTTATTAATAATTCTATTGCGATTCTTATGTTTCGCGTGATGACACCGACATTAAATAGGTGCATGATGCCATACAAAATTTGAGCTTCTGGTTGATTTAATGTTGCAGCCATTCTGATGTATTCTATTCCCAAATTTATATTTTTATGACTTAGGCCGTCAATTATACCCAAATGAATTAAACCAAAAATAAATTTACCATTTGCACTAGTAGCTGAAGCCTTTCTAAAAGTATCAAGTACTATTTTTTTGTCATCATCAGCGTTATTCGTGAACAATGATTTTAATGCTTCAATATTTTTAAGATCTGGAATCCATTTTTCAGCAAGTGCTCTTTTTGATTTATCGTGAAGTAAAATCGGTTTGACTATTTTTTTTACTAAATAATTTCCTTCATCCATAATGACTTCGAGCCATTCCAATGCTGTATTTTCATTTTTAGTCACGCCCATCCCAAAAAAATACATCTCTGCAAGCTCACAGTATGCAACTGTGTCCTGTGCTACTGCTTTTTGATAAGATTCAATAAACTTGGCTCTCATTTTATTATTAGTTATTCCGCCTCGAGCATACAAATATTCCATAATTCTTATATTATTGGTTTTTATTGCGCAATCTAAAGCTGTATCGTCTGGCTCACATAATATTTCATTTACATATATTTCTTGTTCGCACTTCTGATTAATTGGTACAGATTTGAGAGTTGAGCTCTCTCCCTTTTCAATTAATTGTTTAACTGTTTCAAAATCATCATTCATAACTGCAATATGTAGTTGTCCCATTGTTGTTTTTCCTTAGGATATTTAATAAAATGAATAAAATATGAAATATTAGTTTTTACAGATTTAAAATTGTACTACGGTTTATCCTACTAGATTTGTGATGCTTTTGATTGTGCTAAACGTGCTACGGTAGTATTTGGATATTTTTGTTGCACTTCTTGAAATGTGGCTAAGGCTTTTTGTTTATCACCAGCAGCTTCGTAAGCGTAACCTAATTTTAATAAAGCATCAGGGGCTTTGGGATGGCTTGCGAATTGATTTACTACGACTGAGAATGCATGTTCAGCTTCTGGGTATTTATGCTGAATTAAATAGATTTCACCTAACCAATAATTAACATTAGCAATATATTCGCCCTTGGGATATGTGGTCAAATATGTATTGAATGCTGCGGCGGCTTCTGGGTATTTTTTACTTTGTAAAAATCCATACGCAATTTGATACGCTGCTAAATCGCCATTGGCATTTTTAATTGCAGCTTCGGCTGTAGTGGTATCGATAATGGCAGCGGGTGGAATATTGGGTTCTGGTTCAATGGCGCCGCTTGTTCCGGCATAAGCTGCGGGTGCGGGTTTTGTGCCTACGATATTTTGTGCCACTTCAGTATTCATGGGTGTTGCAGTTGCAGCACTAGGAGTTTTTGAAAGTTGGGTAATGCGCTGATTTAAATCATCGTAGTAGTCACGTTGTTGTTGCTTGACTTGATTTAAATCATATTGTGTCACTTCAAGTTCGCCACGTAATGTCTGTATTTCCGTGCGCAGTTCTTCTATTTGTGTTAATGCATCTAATTGGGATTGCATGGTTTCAGCTTGCGCTGTGGTCACCACAGCAAAACTTGCAAATAAAATAAACTTGCGCACGGTTAACATCATTATTCTGCCTCGTAAATAATTTCAGCACGACGGTTATAGCGCCAAGCATCTTCATTCATGCCTTGAACAGCAGGTTTTTCTGAGCCGTAACTCACAACCGCTACTTGATGATTTTCAACACCGGCTAAGAATAATATACGCGACACTGCTTGTGCACGACGTTCACCCAAAGCAATATTATATTCACGGCTACCGCGAGAGTCGGTATGACCTTCGACGCGAATGCGTGCATTGGGATGATGCACTAAATAATAAGCATGAGCTTCAATTGCGCGAATATCTTCTGGAGATAAGCTGCTAGAATCATAAGCGAAATAAAATACGCGTTGTTGACGTAATGTTTCAGCTTCTTCAGGTGTTAAGGAACTACCCGTAAAATTAGAGTAAGAAC
>JBEKTV010000011.1:0-10605 GCA_049515675.1 Gammaproteobacteria bacterium
TTGATAAGGTTGTTTGGATTTGATTAAAGTTTTGCTGCCAGCCACTGACATTTAAGCGCCATTTATTTTCTACCATACTGAGCGCATGGGCATTTAATTGTCCTTGTCGAACTTCAACACCAGGAATTTTTTCACCGTCAGCATTTTCAAATAAAGTAATTAATTGCGGGGTATTATTTAAACTAAATTGTCCGAGTAAATAAGGGCTTTTGAGTGATAAACGCCAATCGGATAACATTTGGCCTTTAAGGGTATCTTCAATCGTCCACAATTGCCCAGAAAAATCTAACCACATATGACGTGTTAAGCGCAATTGATTTTCAGGTGTGGCATTTTGTTTTGCTTGAACAAGCATTACTGGTTCAGCAAATAACACGCGATAACTTGGTAAATGATGCCACTCTTGTGGTAATAATGTTTGCGTGGGATCAACGCTGGGTACGCCTGATACATTCATGGTGCCTAAACGTGGATCAAATACAAATGACCAAATTTCTTCAGCAGGCCAAGGTGGTCCTACTTCTGCGCGTTTTAAGGTATTGACTTCATCAGGAAATCTTTCATTAATTTCAATTTGCCATTTACCGGGGCGTAATTGCACGCGTAATAAACCTTTATCATCGAGTTGCGCAGGTAAAGAGCTGTCTAAACGCATAGCTAAAGTGCCAGGTAATAATACCGGTCCTAATTGTACTTCGCGCGCAGGACCGCTGACATCCAGTTCAATTAAGGTTAATACTTCTAAAGGTACCGCTTGCGTGACTTTACGAAACACGCGTAATTGCAGCGCTGCATGACCAGTTTGATTTTCTGTATGTTGCAACCACAATTGTCCGGATTCATCTAAGCGTGGATGCATGATAGATTGATTATTTTGTTTTAATTCAACTAAACCAGTTTGCTTTGGAATATTAATAAATTCCGGCAATTGCTCACCATAGGGCAAATAACCTTGCACTTTATAAGTGCCTTGTGTTAATTCCAACATCGGTTTGCCTGCGTGTAAAACCACAGGATAAAATTCACCATTGGCTTGTACTTGCTGCGGCCACGAATTTTCATCTCCTGGCAGCGGCACAAATGAAGTTGCAAACACTTGCCAATTTTGCTCAAAATAAATGCTGTTGACTTGTACATCGACAGAAACCGTTGTTGGCCATGCACAAAAACGTGTTTCTTGTTGATTGTATAGAAAAGGACATTGCACTTCAGGCTTATCATAAAGGACCCAGGCTTGCCAGGGTTTTAATATATCGGGAATTTGTTCTTGGCTAATAGGTGTTGCACCTACATTTATAGATACGAGAAAAAGTAAACACAAAAACGCAAAATGTTTCAATTGCTGCATGTTAAATGCGTCCTCTATAAAATAAAAAGCCTTCGGTATTGACCATAAATATATCGCCGGTCACATACCAGCCATCATGTAACACCGCGCGCGTGGCACGGTCTTCACCTAAATAGCCTAACATCATACCTAAACCACGGACTAATAATAATCCTTCTTGACCGACTTCTACAGGTTTAAAAGTATTACGGTCTACTATTTTAATCGCAAAACCAGGCAGCGGTCGACCTACTGAACCAGGTTGTGAGCCACGCTGTAATAATCCTGGATGTCGCACATCAGGCACATTCATGGCAATACCTGGGCCCATTTCTACACAACCATAACTGTCTAATAATTCTAATGCAAATTTTTCAAAAAATGCACGTGCCAATACATCGGGTAATGGGTCGCCCGCTACAATTGCGGCGCGAATATAACTAAAACGTGAAGGGCGAATTTCATCGATGTATTTAAGATAATTATCTGCCCGGTCAAAAATAATGGTGGTTTTATGTTGACTCATCATGCGTCCTACTTTTTCATAATCCGATGTTGGGTCGGGATGATAGGCTGCAGCCATACCATTTAAAAGTGGTAACCATAAGGTTAAACTATAACCATATGCGCCCGCAAAAGATAACACACCCATGATGCGATCTTTACGTTTTACATGCAAGACATATGAATAAGCTTGAATATTAGTAATAATGTTGCTGTGCGATAATAACGCACCTTGCATTGAAACTTTATTGCCTCTTGAAAAACAAATCGCTGCGGCATCATCCGTTTCTGTCACCCGTCCATACATTTTTAAGACCATATCCACCGGCAACCAAAATGCAGCAAAACCTGCAATTTTGCGTTGTAATTGTTTGGCAATAAAATGTAAATCTTCATAGTAAACTATTTGTTTGGGTGGCGTTTCATTAATAGCTTGTAATAATTTTCGTGTAGATAAAATTACTTTTACACCGCTTTTTTCAATAAAATATTCACGCTCTATATGGCTATGTTGATACGGAAAATTAATTGCAGTAAAACCTGCTAATGTCACGGCCACATTGACCATGGCGGATTGTACTGTGGGCGCGAGCATAATACCGATATATTTTTCATCCGCATAATTTGTCCGTAAATACCGTGCTAATAACAAAGCGCGTCCAATAAATTGACCGTAAGTCAAACGCGGCATAATGGGATCGGTCATACAAAAACGAAAATACCGTGTTTTTACTTTATGCAATAAACGCCGCGATAAAGTATCACGTGGGTCTTTAGTGCAAAATTTTACAGTTGCGGCCAACTCTTGCACGGTTTGCCGCACCTCGTTTGCATTGCTATTTGCAGGCATAGGTTCACCAAATGCGATTGTGGCTTTAAATGGCATTTCAGTGAGTATGCGCCAAACTGAATTACCATCATGAGACACTAACAAAGTATTCCATAATGCATCGATATAAACAGGAATAATAGGCACATCGGTCATGCCTTCCATAATTTTCTCAAAACCTTTGCGAAAAGGTAATAGTTGCCCAGTACGAGTAATCATGCCTTCAGCAAAAATACACACAATATGTCCTTCACGTAATGATTCTCGCGCATTGGCAAATGCTGCCATTACGGTATTATATTCACCTTCTTTAACTGGAATCGCGTGCCCAAGTTTAAATATCCAGTTTAATAATTTCTTTTCATAAATATCTTTATAAATAAGATAACGAATAAATCGCGGCACTGTGCCAGTGAGCATTAACCCGTCCATATATGAAACATGGTTACAGACCAGTAAGGCAGGACCGGTTTTAGGCAAGTTGTGATAACCCATTAAGTGCACACGATAAAATGTATGCGTGATGATGAAAATAACAAATCGCACAAAAAATTCAGGAAATACTTTAAACGCAAAAATAAATAAGATAAAAGTAAAACCACCGAAAATTAAAAATAAATGTAATGGGTTTAATTGTAAATGTTTATAAAAAACCCAAGTAATGATTGAGGCGAGCAACATGCCAAGGGCGCTGACAAAATTGCTGGTCGCAATCATGCGGCCTTTTTCAGCTTTTGCGGGGAGCTCTTGTAATAATGCATTCAGCGGCACTATATATAATCCGGCGGATACACCTAATGCAAATAATAATAGATAAATAGCATGCTGCGATAATGTAGGTTCAGCCATCCATAATAAACATACCGCCATTAATAATGCGCCAAGTGGAATCATTCCAGGCTCAATTTGATCTCCAGATAATTTACCTGCAAGCAAACTCCCAGCGCCAATACCAATTGCTAATATGGCCTGCATCAAGGCTATTTCAAATGCAGTCCAATTTAAAGTAATATGTCCCCATGCCACTAAATTAACTTGTAATGCCAACCCTAAAGACCAGAAATAGGCAACCGCCATAATCACCCAAAAGAGTAAATGTTGCTGGAAAAACTGCTTAAATCCTAGGCTTATTTCTGCAAAAGGATTAAGTGAATAATTGCGCGTACTTGCGGATGCTGTGCGGGGAATACCTAAACTACATAAAGCACTGATAACCGCAATTGTGATTAACACTACACCAATATTCAATAAAGCATCGCCCCAAAAACTCACTAAAAAACCACCTAAGACCCCACCTAAAATAATGGCGATATAAGTAGAGGTTTGCAATAAACCGTTAGCACGTGATAATTCCTGCAAACTGACCGCTTCAGGTAAAATGCCGAATTTTGCAGGACTGAAAAATACGGCTTCTGTGGCCATAGCACACAATACTGCTAGCATAAATAAGGTATTTTGTTGATGCAAAGCAAATAGCGCTACAAACATAGTAATGATGCTTAAAGATCGCACCACTATCATCACCTTACGTTTACTATAGCGATCAGCTAAAAATCCCGCATAACCTGAAAAAAATAAATAAGGGATCATAAAAATCATGGCGGCAATGGACAAGGGCTCGCCACTCATGGCGCCTTGGACAATCAACAACGACACGACCATACGATAAAGATTATCATTAAACGCCCCCAAAAATTGGGTGCATAAAAATAAGGAGAAGTCTTTTCTCTTAAGTAGGGCTTTATAACTCATCATGCTGACCGTAAACTCCGGATATTGCTCCTAAGTGTAGTCCGCATCCAGGTAGCCTGCATGTGTAATTGCATCTCTTTATTCCGCACACCACGCTACGTATATAAATGATATAATGTCCTCAGTTAAAACTAATTTAAATTCATAATATAACGGTCATTTTAATATAAAGGCCTTATCATGCTAACTATTACCAAAGTAGCAAAACCCGAAGCTCAGGCTTTAAAATATAAGCCCATGCCAGAAACAGGAGACTGTGCAGTCAGCCCCGTCATTAGTGAAAATAATGAGATAGCAACGGGTTACTATACTGGAAATTCGCTCGCCACTTTTACAACGGAAGCCTTAATCCCGCGGCTGCAGAAATCAAAAGCCGTGATTAACAATCCTAAGCCCGCGGAATTTAATTTCCATGTTGCTGGACGATTCCATGCTTTAAATAGATGGAGTTTATTAAAGATAAGCTCAAGCCAGCCAAACCATTCTACAAAAAAGAATAAAAAATTAGAACAGGGCGAACCCATTTACAAATTTATTCTATTACCTCAAATGTCAGGGGTAGAAGCTCGGCAACTAGGTGATAAGATAGCAAATATTTGGGCTTCCCAAAATAGAACTTCTCTTGGTTATGGAGCAGAAGAGGCCCTGCGAATGACCGGACAGTTACAGGAAACCGTATCTAGGCGCCATATCAAGATCATATCTCCGAACAATATTGATCTATATGCTAAGTTTTATAAACCTTTACTAGAAGATGGAGAAACTGCACTAATTGTGAATATCCGCCATATACATGAACTGTTTAAAACAAATCCTCAACAAGCCGCTGAGTATTTTGCAAAATTGACGGCATATTATCGGCATGGTCTAACATTGATCCAGGCCCAATCTGAGAATATCGATAAATTACTAAAAGATACTGGGTTAACAATAGCCTCATTAAATGATTTGAATGTAAAAATAGGCGTTGCATCAATGCCTGTATTATCACAAGAAGCCGTAAATTTTTTAATAGATGACCTAGAAATTAATGCGGAAGAATTCACGCGTCAACTTGAACGCTATGAAAATCAGCTTAAAAATCCTGACTCAGCAGACAAAAAGATTGAACAAGATAAGTTAGCTATTTTTGTTTACGCTAAGGTTTTTCTATCTGTTGATGTATTTTTTGGCAAGAAAATTATACCTTTCATTGGCACTATCAAAAATGAAGGAATTATTGTTAATCCAGAGGAAACAGAACTAAGCAAAATAAAAAAAATCAGCGATATAGGTAGAATTACAGAGCTGATTTGCCAGGATTATCATGCAAAAACATTGTTTGTCTTTGCTGATATAGTCGGTTTTTGTTTTTTTCCAAATAATGATATTCTCTATGCCTGTCCTGCAGCCATGGATGAAATGCAACAGCAGATGACAGACTTAATAGTGAGGCTTTTTAGCATAAAGATTAAATTTCCTGTGGAATATGCGGAAAATCGTGTTCATGAACATTCAACTAGAGAGGAAGGTGGGAACTCATCCGGCAGCTCTTCTGTAACGTCACAAACTTCTAACCCTATTACTAGTGTTATTATCACAAGCACTATTAACCAAAGCGAAAAAACCCAAATAGATCATGCTGCAATGTTAGAAGATTTTAAGTCTTTAGTATATGATGCCATGTTACAAACATGCTCCCCAATAGGATTTTATAATATTTATTTAACATTGGGAATGCTAAATAAAATAGTTAATTTCTATAAAATAGCTATAACCGCTTTGTCTAAGCCTGAAACTAACATAAAAATGGAAGAGCTATTAAGCATCGATAAAAGTTTCTGGCAAAGCATAAAAAAAATAGCAAAACAATTTAAGCGTCAAAATTATTCTAGCACTAACGATTCGAACTCTGATGCAGCTCAGTGGTTAGATAAAGTCATTTCTACTGCTGCAGTGCACCTTGATGATAAGAGTAAGTATGCACAAGCAATTGTTTTTGCTAATACGACAAGCATGGAAGCTTGGGCGCGACACATAAAAAAACAAGGATACGTTAACATCAGTGAAGATGTACAATTTATGACTGCAGATAATGTCCCATATGAAAGAAACGTTGCTTTTGAAAACAAAGTAGCACAAGCTCATACACAATTTGCTTACCTTTCTATTATTGAAGAACATCGTAAACATGCAACCACTCTTTCTGCATTAGAAAGTATAACTGATTTATTTGGCAGCCTGTTGGAAACAAGCGCACCCTTGTCGACAGCCAAATCCGCTCCGACACAAAAAAAATAGAACATTTTTTAATCCATCTTAAATAAACCACAGAAGCATTATAATTATCTTAAACTCAGAATTTTGCTCCTAAGTGTAGTCCGCATCCAGGTCGCCTGGATGTGAATTTGACCTTGCGGTGATGTAAATATAAAACTTGTGCGCAAAAAATCCTGGCCTAAATATTCTACAATCACCCAAATCTGTATATCTTGCGAGGATAAATAATAGGCAGACGGCATTTGTGTTAAATCTGCTTTAAGATAATAATTGCCCTCCATAGGGATGACTACACAAGCGCTAGTGCAATATTCGGGTGATTGCGGCACAATGTTTTGTGGCAATTGATGGATAAGTTGTTTGACTTTGGTTAACACGACTGGAATCCACATATCAAGCTGCAAACCATCCTTTTCGGTATGGCTTACTTTTGCGGCCCATAAACTCTCACGCGCTGCATAAAGTGTGGTGATGCTTAAAAGGATCAGTAAAATTAATACTGTGACTAAAATATTGCCGTTATTATTGTGCATTGTAAAAGATGATATTAAAGTGGTTAATGATAATGCCGCGCACGTCTGCCCATTGCTGAACTTCTTCTGCTGATAAAAATTGCGGGCTATTGTTTGCTAGCAATGCATATTGCACCTGCCAATCATCTAGCTTTTCGACAAGCTCGATTGCAGGCTTATCCGGTAACACTGTTTTCTGAAATAAAGTGAATTTATCTTGCGCTGTTTTATGGGTTGTGACATAAAAACTATCGACTTGCCAGCGCATGATTTGTGCATTTTGTGTATAGGTTCTACTTAAACCTGTATGATATAATATTTGTCCTTGGACATTATTTTTTATTTGCTTGATTTGAAATAAATCAGCGTAAGTGCAATCGGAAATCAATACAATATCATCCTCGGCAAATAAATCCTCTTGCTGAATGTAAATAGGATCAAAAATATCCATCATTACTTGCGAAAGATTTGCACGCTCATAAGATGCTTTTTCAATATAGATTTTATTATTTTTTTCATAAATGGCGCGAGGATGATGCGAAATATGATCAACCAAAATCAAATTTGCCAAACTGCCACAGCCAGCCTCCCCTGCAAATTGCATTTGATTTTTAAGTAAATGTGCGGCCAATCTTGAATTCTCTTGCGATTGCAATAATACTTGCTGATCTACATATTGCTGTTGCTGATGAAAAAATAATTGATATAAGGAAAATAAAAATAAACTACTGATTGTCAACACCAATAGTAATTCTAACAAAGAAAATCCAGCTTGCTTTGTCAACGCATAACTCCATATTGCATTTCCACAACGCTTTTATTGACTTCTAGCGGACTTTGCCACACAACAACAATATTTTCACCTTTAATTTCACCACTGCCTTCTGGCAAAATTTCAGCATTGCGTGTATTCCAATCGGTTTGCAATTGCATTGACAGCGCGCTATTTTTTGATGCATTAAACATGATTAATAAAGCCGATAAATTGTAAGCTTGCTGCACCGCGCGAGAAATATAAAGCGCGTCATACATCTGCCGCTGCACTAACATTTGTAATTGCAAAACACCTAATAACCCTGCTGAAAAAACAGCAAGTGCGATGAGGAGTTCTAAAAAGGTAAAACCCTTGGTATTTTGTTGTGAGACCTGCATAATAGTTTATTCAAATTATTTTCGCGCTACTTTATCATGCAAAAATGGGTTACGCAAGTTCTCTCACGTGTATTGCAAACATTACAAACGCTTATATGCAAGTAGCGCATCTTCCCGCGTTTGTTTTAAATCAACCATAGGATGAGGATAAGTTTTCCCTAAAATAATACCTGCTGCGTTTAATACAGATATAGGTGCCATCCAAGGTTTAAATAAATATTTATTCGGCAATTGCGCTAATTCTGGCACAAAGCGTCTTGTATAGTCACCGTCTTTATCAAACTTTTCGCCCTGTATAACGGGATTAAAAATTCTAAAATAAGGCGCGGCATCAGCGCCGCAACCTGCTACCCATTGCCAGCTTGCACTATTATTAGCCAAATCTGCATCGACTAAACAATCCCAAAACCATTCTTCGCCTTTATGCCAATGGATTTGTAAATTTTTCACTAGAAATGAAGCGACTATCATTCTGACCCGATTATGCATATATCCGGTTTGCCACAGTTCGCGCATGCCCGCATCAATAATGGGGTAACCGGTTTTACCCTGCTGCCATGCCGTTAAAAGTTTTTTATTATTTTTCCAGGGGAAAGTATCAAATTTGGCTTGGAAATTTTTACGGGGTAAATCAGGAAAGTGATACAGCAAATAATATGAAAACTCTCGCCATGCCAGTTCACGTAAAAGAAATTGTGCATCATCATCATAATGATTCACACTATGCCAAATTTGCTGCGGTGAAATTTCGCCAAAATGTAAATGGGGCGATAATCTAGAGGTGTTAGGTTTAGCTGGATAATCACGATTTTTTTTATAACCCAATAAATAGTGCTCTAAAAAATAATCTAATTTTTTATGCGCGGCTTTCTCACCGACTTTCCAAGTTGACTCTAAAGTTTGATACCAATTTATTTTGGGTAATAAATTTAATTGAATGTCATTTATTTTAATCAAGTCTAGTTTTTTAGGTTTTGGTAAAGGCGCTCTTGGGGAGGGCGCTTGCAAACAACCATTTTTATAATAAGGAGTGTAAACTTTATAAGGCGTGCCATCACTTTTTAAAACTTGCCATGGTTCCCATAATAAAGAAGCATTGAAACTTTTACATTCAATACCCATATTTTTTAATGCTGATTTAATCTCGCTGTCCTGCTGAATACGCCAAGGCTCATAACAACGGTTCCAATAGACAGCATCCACATGATGGTTTTTAATTATTTCAGATAGTATTTTTTTTGGATCGCCAATATATAAATTAAGCTGATTTTTTAAATCTTGATTTAATTTATTTAAAGAATGATGTAGCCACCATCTGCTCGCACCACCTAATTTAAATTCTCCTCGCGTTTCATCATCTAAAATATATATCGGCAATACCTTGCCTTGCAAAGCTGCAGCAGATAGGCCAGGATTATCTGCTATTCTTAGATCTTGGCGAAACCAGAAAATGGTTAAATGTTTAGACATTTTTAAAAACTAGATGAATTTCTCGACCACGTCAATACAATACAAGGATCTATATGACAGCTAAAATCTCATGGTTAAAACCTTTCATTATTTTTTTAATACTTACTTTTTTAGCGGCATATTCTGGCAGTATGTTTATGCCAGGATTATGGTATGAGGGTTTAATAAAACCTGTGCTGACTCCGCCGAATCAAGTTTTTCCCATCGCGTGGACGATTTTATATTCTTTAATGGTTATTTCTATGACCTGGGTTTATGTGCGTGGTCATGAAAGGAAAGAATATAAAATTGCGCGTAATTTATTTCTCGCGCAACTATTGGTTAATGCTTTATGGTCTTGGTTGTTTTTTGGATTGCATCAACCATTATGGGGTTTACTCGATATTGTTTTGCTTTGGATTCTTGTTATTCTCATGATTTATACATTTGCGCGCATCTCAATTGGCGCTGCTGTATTACAAGTTCCATATTTATGCTGGTTAAGTTTTGCTGGCTGGCTTAATTGGGGGATTTGGCATTTAAATGCTTAATGGAATTGGGAGAAATTTTATATACGCGAGTCTCATCTAATGGCCATGCTCTTGCAGATAAAAACTCTATTACACTCTCTTTCGCTATAAGGTATTAGATTTCTTTTTCGGTAAAGCAATATGAAAGAGATTGTTTTCAAGATAGAGCGCATCCAGTTTTAAATTAGACACTTCGGCAGGCAAGCTTCTTAAAGCACCACCATTCATTTGTAATGATTCTAAAGTGTGAGGTGCCTTAAATTTTTGCTGAATCGCTTCAATAGAAGATGT